>JAZUEE010000341.1:0-2688 GCA_045639985.1 Bacteroidales bacterium | reverse complement strand
GAGTTATGAGAAGAAGGGCAAGAAGAAGGAGGCGGAACAGTACCGCAACCTGATCGGACTGAAATAATATCTATTGCCGTAATGGTCGTTTATTTCGGAAATATTCCATAAACTGCAGTGCCACTGCCCGTCATGGAGGCGTAAATCGCGCCCTTGGCGTAGCACTTACTCTTCAGCATTACCAATTCCGGATGTTTTGGGAATATACTGTCCTCAAAGTCATTGTGCAACGCTAACACCCATTCTGTAATCGGGCGTTGGATGATGTCGCGGACATCCGTTTCCGGTATTTTTGGCGTAACGCCGGCGTAGGCCTCGCGCGTGGAAACGGAAACGTCAGGTTTTCTTATATAAATATTGTATGCGGACAAATCCAAGTCGATGGGTTCGAGGATTTCGCCGCGCCCAGTGGCGTACATTGGCACATTGTCAATGAAAAAGGGCACGTCGCTGCCTAATTGCGCGGCGTATGCCTTCAACTGTCCGTTACTTACAGGAAGGGCAAAGAATTCCGCTAACATTTTCAGCGTGAAGGCAGCATCAGCTGAACCGCCGCCTAATCCCGCGCCAGAAGGAATGTGCTTCTCCAATGTGATTTTCGCACCTTTGATGCCGTAATCGGCTTGCAACAGACGGAAGGCCTTGACACAAAGGTTGTCCTCCGATGGGCCGATGTCCTCCTCACTGTGGCAGATGAATTCCAATTCTTGTTCGGAAGAATCCACAGTAAGCAGGTCGGTGAAACAATCTGTAGGGTAGAAGACAGTATGTATTTCGTGAAAACCGTCTTCGCGCTTGCGTAAAATTTGCAGGCCGAGGTTTATTTTGCAATTAACGGTGTTTTGTATCATCATAGAGAGAGTTTTATCATTTTATAGTTCTGGTATGGGCATTGGCTTAACGATTATCTCAGCATTCTGTGGCGGGATGCGTTGTAAAAACATTACATAATAGATAGGCATATAGATGATTTTTCCGACATTGCGTACTTCTTGTACCAGCCTCAAAAAGTGGACACGAAAAATTTATTTTTATCTTTTTGCCGACGATCGCATTTTTTATAATAGCAACCCATATTCCTAATTATAGGAAAGGTGTCATATATGCAGGAATAAGAATAGTTTCCTTGTCTTTCTTAAAATCTTTAGTATAAATAAGATAACGCTTATCAATGGCGTGAGAGAATTTTTCGCAAAATGCATCTAACGATGCGTGACGGCTGTACCCAGAAGACTTCACCTCTATGGGATGTATCTTTGAACCTCGAGACAGCAGAAAGTCGATTTCATAGTGGTGAGTCGCATCCTTTAGCCAAGTGTAATAGAAAAGTTTATAGCCCATAACGGTTAACATTTGAGCTATAATATTTTCATACACATAGCTGAGATTGGTGTTGAGTTTATCGTTCAATAGTTTTTGATATATGACATTCTCTGTTTGTTCTTTTTCCCAAAATGCAAGTGTTACGAATATTCCCGTGTCGGCGCAGAAAATCTTAAATTTTGAAATGTCTTTGGCAAGTGGCATTCCAACATTGAGGTCATTGGCGTGGTAGGAAAAAAGTGTTGTCTTACTGTCCTCAAGATCTTTCAAAAGTTCAATCAGCTTGTTTGAGTCGACGTCGCCAAGCACGGAATAGGGTTTGTAGCGATTGCTCTGCTGGCTCAGTTGCGCGGGAATGTTTGTGAAAAGCATTTCCAAACGGCCGGTGGGATCCAACTTCTGAAAATCGTCAAGGTAAATTCTTATGATTCCGCGTTTGACCTGATCAACCATACTGAAATTGTTCGTTTCAAGATACGTATTGACCGCTTGTGGCATACCTCCAATAAGCATATATAGTCTGAAATTCCGAATTTCATTTCTATGCGCATTGGCCAAAGGCAAACCATTGTCATAAAATGTTCGGAGTAATGGCAGGGTTGCCTCATCGCCCAAAGCCCAACGGAACTCCTCATAGTCCATCGGAAACAAGGTCACACGCTCCTCCTCACTGGGAATGGTGATGTTCTTAGTGTTCTTTTTTATGCTAATTAGAGATCCCGTTTCGATATAGTCGTACCGGCCGTCTTTTACAAGATATTTTATAGCCTGACGGGCAGCCGGACAATTCTGCACTTCGTCAAAAATAATGACGGACCTACGTTCTTTCAGCACAACTTTGTATAATGACTGCAGTTGCAGAAATATGAAATTCTTGTCCATTAGGTTATTGAACAGGGACTTTACTTCATTAGAGGCCTCATTGAAATCGATAAGTATGTAGGACTCGTACTCATTGCGGGCAAATGTTTCAACGAGTGTTGATTTGCCAACGCGCCGTGCGCCCTCAACAAGAATGGCCGTTTTGCCGTTTTGCGTGCGCTTCCATTCAAGAAGTCGGTCATAAAGTTTGCGTTTGAATACTCTTTCCATAGTTGTTATAATTGTTTTTTTTCGCGAGCAAAGGTACTGTTTTTTTAGTTACGCAAATCTTTTTTGTAAAATATCCAAAAATACGCAATTGTTTATATTTTGATTATCCAAAAATACTATTTTTTCACCCCTTTGTGTCCACTTTTTTGAGAGCAACACATCCTCGAACTCGTTGCGGCTTCGGCATTGCTCTATGTTGAAGTCGATGCGGAGCTCTTCCTTTATCCAGCCGTTCAGAGACTCGTTGACGGGGTTGTCCGTGGGCTTGCCTGC
>JAZUEE010000340.1:0-13347 GCA_045639985.1 Bacteroidales bacterium | reverse complement strand
AAACTAAACGCGATTTCATCATTTTCGGCAAACCAACCGTTTTTAACGGGCGTTGGAACATGACGCATCCCGAAATGATTGACCCGAATGCCCAAAACGATTCGCCCATCCCAATGCGCTTCATGCCGCTGTATAACACTTCTGACTTGGCCAAGAAGAAGACCTTGGACTCCAAGGCAATTGCCAAGCTGACCGCTAACTTGCTGCCCGTTGTGAAAGACATCATCCCGGAAACGCTTCCCGATGACATGTTAAATAATCTAAAACTGATGCCCTTAAAGGAGGCATTGGTCAACATCCATTATCCGGCAAGCAACGAACAATTGTCTCGGGCCGCTCTTAGACTTAAGTTCGACGAGCTGTTTTTCACACAACTGAAGATGCTGCTCACGAAGCAAATCAATACCCAACGTATCAAAGGGCACATCTTCAGCAAGGTAGATTACTATTTTAACACTTTTTATAAGAATCACCTGCCCTTTGAACTTACCAACGCACAGAAGCGTGTTATTAAGGAAATACGTGCCGACTTGGGCAGCGGGCGGCAGATGAATCGATTGCTGCAGGGCGATGTGGGTAGTGGCAAAACCATTATCGCACTGTTCATTATGCTGATAGCCAAAGACAACGGCTATCAGGCCTGTTTGATGGCGCCCACGGAAATTTTGGCCACCCAACACTTCGAGAAAATCAGCAAGCAGGTTGCTCCGTTAGGCTTGCGCGTGGAGTTCCTGTCTGGCTCGACCAAGACGGCCAAGCGCCGGCAAATTCACGAAGGCCTGCGCAATGGCGACGTAGATATTCTCATCGGCACACACGCGCTGATAGAGGACGATGTCGTGTTCCCAAACCTCGGGCTCGTGGTCATTGACGAACAGCACCGCTTTGGCGTGGAGCAGCGTGCCAAACTATGGCGCAAGAACACCACGCCACCGCACGTCTTGGTGATGACGGCCACCCCGATTCCACGAACCTTGGCGATGACCCTTTACGGCGACCTTGACGTGTCGGTCATTGATGAACTGCCGCAAGGCAGAAAGCCGATTGTCACCAAACACCTTTACGAAAAAGACCGATTGGCGTTGTTCGGCTTTATGCAGAAACAGATTGCGCAAGGCCGACAAGTCTTTATGGTCTATCCGCTGATTAAAGAATCCGAAAAAATGGATTTGCTGGATTTGATGGCCGGCTACGAAGCCATTGAGCGCGCTTTTCCACCACCAACCTACAGCATCGGCGTGGTACACGGCAAGATGAAACCCGAAGATAAAGATGCCGAAATGCAGCGCTTTTCCAAAAACCAATCGCAGATACTGCTTTCCACCACCGTCATTGAAGTGGGCATTGACGTGCCCAACGCCACTGTGATGGTCATAGAGAACGCCGAACGTTTTGGGTTGTCGCAGCTGCACCAGCTACGCGGACGAGTGGGACGCGGCGGCAACCAATCCTACTGCATCCTAATGTCCAAGTACGAGCTCAGCAGTGAGGGACGCAAACGTTTGGATGCGATGGTGAGCACCAATGACGGGTTTGAAATTGCCAACTTCGACCTGCAATTGCGCGGTCCAGGTGATATCCAAGGCACGCAGCAGAGCGGTATGTTGGACTTCAAAATCGCTGACATCGTGAAGGATGAAAAACTCGTGGCCTACACGCGCAACTTGGCCTCCCAAGTTTTAGACAACGACCCCGGACTGCGTCGTCCAGAACATCGCCGATTAGCCGAAAACGTCGCCAAGCTCTTCAAAGGCGAAATCAACTGGAGCATCATCAGCTGACGTTGTCCGATTTGACCTCTAATTATAGATGTTCAGTTCGTCCAGCAACTCCATACCGCGCTCGTTAAGCAACGGAGTTAGAATGTATCGCAATACCGTGCTGGACATTTTGCCATTCACCGCATATTGGCTCAACATGACAAAAAAATAATCAATATACGTTTCCATATCCACTTTTTCCTGGATATGATAACTTCGCAGCCCTTTTTGAACCACGCTCTCAAAAATGCTTTTGAATGGAGCATCTTCCGAATAAAACCATCCATTCTCCATATCATACTGGAAATAAACCTTTTCCTGCTGCGCAAACCGTTGAAACTCCCACACAAACAACACCAGCTCTTCCACCGAATGATTGCAATGCAGACGTTGTTCGGTAAATCGCTCCACAAACTGCCGATGACAAATCTGCAGGGCCTGCCGTATGGAATTATCTCGATTTAAATATCTATTATAAAACGTTTTACGTCCAATACCCATCAAATCGGCGATTTCCTCAATAGTATGGTTAAAGCCGTTATGAAGATAGAATGTGTATAAATCTTCTATTTTTTCCTCCTTGCGTGAAATCTTTTTTCGTCCAACCATACCTATTTGCTCATAAATTCTACCAGACCATGCTCATTCAAACCTCTAAGATCCATAACTTTTTCCACTTTGCCGTCATGCACATACAAATAGGTTGGAAACTGCCCAAGGACCAACTCTATGGCCTCTACCGGCCCGATAACCGAAAAACGGTAATTCTCCGTTTCCGTCTCATTCTTGAATTTTTGGATGGATTTTTCGCCACCCCAAATAAAAAACACCACTTTGGACGAATCCAACTGATTGTTTTGGATGATGGTGTTGAGTTTGCGCGCACTAAGTTTGCAGTATTGGCAACCTGATGAGAAGAAGCCGATTACATAATCTCCTTTCGTGATGTGTAGGGCTTGAGCAGTGGAATCCTGCAAAAAACGTGTCATCTTCTTATCGTCAATTTTCACCTCTTGGCGACTAAATGCCAAATAGATATTATCCATAGGGAAACAGGCGAACGGGACCGCAAAGGAAGCCACCAACAAACCAATACCCACCACCATTTTGCCCTTAAAATAATAATCCTCTTCATTCCGAATAAGAAGCATAAGAGCCATTGTAACAACGTTTTTCACTATAGATACCACTGGATTTAGTTGCACAATGTCGCCCATACAATGACAATTGGCATCGTGACGGAAAATAGCCACATAAACGAGTAACAACGTAAATCCGGCCAACATCGCCATCGTCAACCACCACGCCTGCCTGTACAGGATTTTGGAAATAAGCAACCCTCCCAAAAGTAATTCCGCCATGATGACCAAGCGCGCAATTACGGAAGAAAAAACATATCCGAAAATGTTGAAACTATAGATGTATATTTCAAAATTGTCTAAGGAAAGCAACTTGAAAATGGCGGTTGTAATAAAAAACGCACCAATTAAAATACGAAGTATCAGCTTTACAATGCGAATAGAAGGGTTCATAACATAAAATTTCATTCAACAATACCTTTTGGAATGGCATTTATAAGTTTCTGTGTGTATTCGGTTTGCGGATTATTGCAAATTTCATCGGCATCTCCCTGTTCCACAATGCGTCCCGACTGCATCACGACAATACGGTCAGACATAAACTTCACCACAGAAAGGTCGTGGGAAATAAAGATGTACGTGAAATGATATTCCTGTTTGAGTTCATTGAGAAGGTTGAGCACTTGGGCCTGCACGGAAACATCCAATGCGGACACAGACTCATCGCAAATAATGAAGCGCGGATTGACCGCCAAGGCGCGGGCGATGGAAATGCGCTGACGTTGGCCGCCGGAGAACTCGTGCGGATATCTGTAAAAATGCGACTCATTCAAATCTACACGCTCCAAAAGGGCCAATGCCTTCTGCTTGCGTTCCTTGTCGTTACAGCCAATGTTGTGTACGCGCATCGGCTCCATCAGTGCATCACCTATGGTAAGTCGCTGGTTTAATGAAGAATATGGATCTTGCAAGATAATTTGCAAATCCTTACGAATCTTGCGCATATCACTGTTCGACAACGCCATCAGGTTCGTACCTTTGTAAAAGACGCTTCCGGAGGTAGGTTCAATCAACCGTATCATCGAACGTCCAAGCGTGGTTTTCCCACAGCCCGACTCACCCACCAAACCTAACGTCTCACCCTCATAAATGTCCACATTGATATCCTGCAACGCATTGACATACTGCCGTTTTTCAAACAACTTGCGTTTTCGTATGGGATAAAGTTTGTTAAGATTTTGAATCGTAATAAGCGGTTTTTCCGCATACAATTTTTGATGGAAGTCGTTTCTTTCCTCCGATGTTACAACCAACTTGTCAATCACCTGTTGGAGTCCTTGCTGCTGGTTTTCCATAAAATGGCTCACTGTAGGCAGCTCGCGCAGACGTGTGGTCATCGACGGACGACAAGCCAAAAGTCCTTGCGTGTATGGATGTTGCGGATGTAAAAACAAATCGCGGATATTGCCTTGTTCCACTACTTGGCCTTTGTACAGGACAAGAACCTTATCGGCGATTTCCGCCACCACACCCAAATCGTGCGTGATAAACAGCACACTCATTCCATGTTTCTGCTGGAGTTTGCGAATCAGCTCGAGAATACCTTTCTGCACAGTGACGTCAAGAGCGGTAGTCGGCTCATCAGCAATCAGCAGATCGGGTTGGCAGCTCATCGCCATCGCAATCATCACGCGTTGTTTTTGGCCGCCAGAGAGTTCGTGCGGATAAGAGTCGAATATTTGCTCCGGACGGGGCAACATCACCTCCTTGAAAAGTTCAATAACATGGGCACGCGCCTGCTCTTTTGTCATGGATGTATGCAGTAAAATCTGTTCGGTAATCTGCTTCCCACATTTCAATACCGGATTCAGAGAAGTCATCGGTTCCTGAAAAATCATCGCAATTTTGTTACCGCGCAGATGCTCCATCGTCTTTTCAGACGCATTCAGCAGGGAGCATTCTTGTTCCTTTTCTGGACTTATCTGCTCGTGAAAGATAATTTTGCCATTAGGATAGCGGGAAATTTTCGAATTTAACAACTGCATCACGGAAAGTGCCGTCACCGACTTTCCAGAACCAGACTCACCCACAATACCCAAAGTCTCCCCTTTGGCCAAATCCACATTGACGTGGTGCAAGATGGATTTCCAATTACCATCCTGCTTCAAATCCAATGACAAATCCTCAATTTGTAGTAGTTTTTTCATATAGGGTGCAAAAATACAAAAAAAGGCATCAAAATTTCAGGTTTCAAGTTTCAGGTTTCAAGGGTACATTATCACATTACCGCATTACCTCATTATTTTTGTACCTTTGCCGCCGTTTTAGAAAAAATCTTTTATGAAAAAAGTTATTCTTCTTCTTGCTTTCATGGGATCCCTTTTGGTTTATGGCCAAATCAATCCGCCCAATTACAAGAAAATAAAAAAAGAAATTTCCAATAAAAAGTCCGAGCTCTATTATCCTATTCTGATGGAAAGATATCTTCAAGGTGACTCAACTTTCACCCCAAACGAACTCGAATGTCTGTACTTTGGTTTTGTTTTTCAAAAAGGATATCAGCCGTATAGTATGTGCGACAGCGAATTACGGGAATATCTGAAAAGTAAGCCGACCATGAATGACGAAGAATGCAAAGAAGCCATCCAAATGGCCCAAAAAGTATTAAAGGAAAATCCGTTCCGCACCAGCGCCATCAACACATTAATATATTGTTACGACCAATTGGACAGTATGGATTTGGTGAAGAAATACAACCAGATGTTCCGAATGACCGCCATCGCCATCATCAATTCCGGGAACGGAAAATCTCCAGAAACGGCTTTTTACGTCAACGAAGTCGGTCACGAATATTTGCTGACTTCCCTCTTTGACCTGCTTCCCAAAGGGCAATCCCTTGAAAGCAAAAACAAGCACGTTTATGACAAATTGGAACTCCGCGAAAATCAATACGGGTTGGATGTTCTCTACTTTAACATCGATTCATTTTATAAAAAGGGATTCTAACAATGCGATACTTCGTGCATTTGGCCTATAATGGAGCCCCTTTCTTCGGCTGGCAGATTCAACCAGACCATCTTTCTGTACAAGAGGTTTTGGAGAAAAGTCTATCTATGCTGTTGCACACGGAACGCATTGCCATTACTGGCTGCGGACGCACAGACACGGGTGTGCACGCTTCCAACTACTACGCCCATTTTGACTACGAACCCGCACTCTCCTCGTCCGACTGCCAACGACTTACCGACCAATGGAACAACTTTCTGCCAAAAGAAATCGTCATCTATAAAATATTTCCTGTACAGGAGCGCGCGCATGCACGCTTTGACGCACAAGATAGGACCTACAAATACTACGTAGCCACGCGCAAAAATCCGTACACCTACCCGCAACGATATTTCAGTTTCCGCAAATTGGATGTCGAAAAAATGAACGAAGCCGCCGCTCTGCTTTTGAAAAACGAAGATTTCACCAGCTTTTCTAAAGTCCATACGCAAGTTAACAACTTCATCTGCCATATCCATCACGCACAATGGACCCAAGAGGGCGACGATTTGATTTTTACGATTACGGCCAATCGATTTTTGCGTAATATGGTACGCGCCATCGTGGGCACACTGTTAGAAATCGGCTATGGGAAAATGAGCATTGATGATTTTCAAAACATTATAAATCAGAAAGATAGATGTAAAGCAGGTACTTCTGTTCCTGCTTGTGCACTATTTTTGACAGAAGTACGTTATAACTGGTCCCAGATTTTAACCGAAATTCAAGATAATGAGCAATAAAATACAAATCTTACGAGAAAAGGGATTGAACATTTTCACTTTTTCTCCCTTGATTATTATCCTTTTCCTCCCACTGCTGATAAGCACTTTCAGCGGTTGCCATCCGCATGGTTTCGACGATTCCGACAAATTGGTTTTCTCCACAGACACGCTGATGTTTGACACCGTGTTCACCACTGTCGGATCCATCACACGCAACTTCACAGTCTATAACCCGAGCTCTGAACCCGTAAATTTGGACATCTATTTGGCTGGAAACAACCAATCCTACTATAGTATTAATGTAAACGGCAAACCAGGTTACGAATTTCACGATGTGGAAATTCCCGCCCACGACAGCATATTCGTCTTTGTCAAAGTAAACATCAATCCCACAAATCAGAACACGCCGTATTTGGTTACAGATTCCGTACTGTTCTGTAGTGATAGCCGTCGGCAGGCGGTACAGTTAGTGGCCTTCGGACAAGACGCACACTTCATCATTGCGGACCATGGCGGCTCAATGCCTTACAAAATCGTGGCGCACGAACACGAAAACGTTCATTGGACCAATGACAAGCCCTGGGTGGTTTACGGTTGGGCGGTGGTCGATTCCCTCGGCTCGCTGACCATTGACCCCGGCACGCGCATCTACTTCCATAGCGGCGGCGGACTCTGGGTCTTCCGGTACGGCAATCTCAACGTCAACGGCACAGTGGATGAACCCGTACTTTTCCGTGGCGACCGCCTCGAGTCATTCTACGACTCCGACTATGCACAATGGGACCGCATCTTGATTAACGAAGGCAGAAACGACAACATCATCAACAATGCCATCATCACTAATGCCTCCATCGGATTGGAAGTTTCCACTTTGCAAGAATATCTGAATAACAAAACTATCGTCAACAACACTGTAATACAAAACAACAACTCCTGCGGTGTGTTAGGATGGGCCGCAAATCTGGAGATGAACAACTGCCAAATCAGCAACAATGGAAGCTACAGCCTACTCATGCAAATCGGCAACTACAAACTAAACCACGTAACGGTGGCTAACTTCTACTCCGGCACACCCGCCCGCAAAAAACCCGCCGTGGTGATTGGAAACTATTATGAAACACAACAGGCGAATGCCGCTGGCGAAGTGGAAAATATTAAAATGATTGGAAATACAAATTTGGAATGCAACAACTGCATATTCTATGGCAATGCAGACAACGAATTTGCCATTTCCAAAACCAATGGTGCGTCGCTTGACTATATTTTACGCAACTGCATTGTAAAAAGAGATTCCCTCAATGAACATTTTATTAACTGCTTCAATAAAGATCCTAAATTCGTTTCCAATTACGGCCAAGACTATAACATCACGGCCGAGTCACCAGCCATCGACAAGGGCATTGGCAATTTAGGCATCACCACCGACCTTTTGGGACGCCTGCGCAATGGCCTTCCTGACATCGGCGCTTTTGAATACTACCCAGCCGAAGACAATCCCAGAGCCAAACGTTTGTAGCAAAGTTTCCTGCTTTGACCCGTTCTCTTTCGCTTGAAAAATCTACTTTTTTCTCATTTTCCTCCGAAAAAATTCCTTCTTGAAAGATACTTTTTTATAGATTATTTCATAACAGTCTGAATATCAACAAGAAAAAATTTTATAAAAATTGTTGAGCTTATTATTCAGTGTACTACTTTTGCGGTGTATTAGTTCACTAATACACTAAACAAGTAAAACACTAAAAAAACATCGTTATGATACAGTTAGAAAATATCCAATTCGGCTATACCAAAAACAAGCGCATCTTTGAGGATGTGAGCTTGACGATGGAGCCAGGACACATTTACGGATTATTGGGCAAAAACGGTGCGGGCAAAACCACACTGCTGTCCATTATGGCCGGTTTGCGCTTCCCCAATAACGGGACAGCCACTATTTTGGGCGAAAATGCCTGTCTGCGCAAAGCAAATGCATTGCAAAACCTGTATTTCCTGCAAGAAGAAATGTATGTTCCGCATTTAACCATTGAAAAATTTGAAAAAGCATACGCGCCCTTTTATCCCAACTTCAACCATGAGCAATTCACCGAATATCTGCACGAATTTGAAATGGACGGCCTAAACCAGTACATGGACAAGTTTTCCCATGGACAGAAAAAGAAAGCGCTCATTGCCTTTGCTTTGGCTACCAATACCAAAATCCTCATCATGGACGAGCCGACCAACGGTTTGGACATTCCCTCCAAAAGTATTTTCCGCAAGTTGATGGCTTCCGCCGCCGATGAAACACATCTCGTCATCATCTCCACACACCAAGTCCGCGATTTACATAGTCTCATCGATATGGTTTCCATTCTTGATGGCGGTCGTATGGTGCTCAATGCCTCCACCTACGAAATCACCGAAAAACTGCTTTTCGATGTGGATAATGAGAAAAGCTTTGACGGACAACTTCTTTATACAGAAGAGACGCCACGCGGCAATTATCAAGTGAAAGAGAACGTTAACCACGTGGACTCTAATCTTGATTTGGAATTACTGTTCAATGCCGCTATGGCCAACCGACAAGCGATTATCAACCTCTTTCAATAGTGAACTGTGAACAGTGAGCAGAGTTGATTTTGTTTTAAAACAATATATTGAATAATAAGTATTTATAATTTTTTATTATGAAAAAATATACGAATAAGATATTATGGGGTACGGCCATTGCAGTTGTCGTACTGTTGATTGTCGGTATCTCTGTGGATTTTCAGGTGAACTATCACAAGCATCCGGAAAGATTCAAAATGCAAGTTCCCGAATCCGGCATTATTGTAACGGATGAGGATTCCGCATCTATTAACGTGAACGATACTATTAATCTTTAAATTTTGGAATTATGAGTATTAAGAATATTACCAATCTTGTGAAGGCCTATTTTATTGAAAATTGGAAAAACGACATTCTCCGAACCGCTTCCATTACGGCTGCTTTGCCTATGATTTTCTGTTTGGTGTCGCCATTCGGCCATATTGATTTTCTGCAAACGTACGCTATGATAATGGTTATCATCTTTACTGTCAGACTTTTCATCAAATTATCTAAAACAAACAGTCGTATTGATTTTCTGATGTTGCCCGCTTCTAATAGCGAAAAGGTATTGACCAATATGCTGTTGTGCAACATCTATTTCGTGGTTCTGGTTTTCGCTTCCCTGCTTTTCGGGACTATTATTGCTTATGTGATTTTATCCATTATGCAGATACCCGGTTTACCATCGCTAATAGATTTCTTGAAAATGCACCCATACGTATCTAAAGCATCCATTATTACAATGTATTGGTTTATTGCGCTGCTTTTCTTCGGACATATATATTTCAAGAAGAATCCAAGTTGGAAAACAATGGGTATATTGGTATTAGTTATTTTAGCGGTTGCTGCCATAGCTTTTTTGACTTTCCGAATCAATGTGGCGATTGTAGCGCCTCACAATGGGTTAATGATGAACCATTTCAATTTTTCCATAAATGATAATAATATCGGAGAAGCCGGATTGTATGCTATCTGGTTGGGCTCTATCATCTATTTTTACGCGCTCAGCTTTTTGAGAATGAGAGAAACGGAGGCATAATATGGGTATGGATTTCAACAACACACAGACCATCTATATGCAGATTGTAGATTGGGTTTGCGAGCAGATCCTCACTGCTGCCTGGAAACCCGGCGACAAGGCGAAGTCCGTGCGCGAGTTGGCCGTGCAGTTCGAAGTGAACCCCAACACGGTGATGCGCTCTTACGACTATCTGCAGAACAACGAGATATTCTTTAATAAACGAGGAGTCGGATTCTTCATTGCCGATGACGCCGTTGACAAAATCATAGCCATAAGAAAACAGCAGTTTATGGCAGTGGAGGTCCCCACGTTTATTAAGAATGTAAAACTTTTAAACATTGACACACAAGAAATTATTAACCTTTTAAATCAATAAAAATGAGCGAATTAAACGAACAAAAACAATCAAAACCCGAAACCCGCACCCGTAAATTCTGGCGTGTGGTGTTTGGCTCCATGTTGGGATTTTTCTTTTCCACCATCATCGTTTCCTTTTTATATTTTCTAATGATGATAGGGATGATTGCCTCCCTTTCGTCAGCAACCAAAGACACTACGGTTGTGACTGATAATAGTATTTTGAAAATCAATTTGGCCCAAGAGATTTCCGAACGTTCCATTCCCACCCCATTTGAAGGCATGGCAAACTATGACACACCTATCGGTTTGAACGACATTTTGGCCGCTATCAAAGCTGCCGGTTCGGATTCAAAAATTAAAGGTATCTACCTTTGCTCCAGCAATGTAGTCGCTTCTCCAGCCACCATGAAGGAAATTCACGATGCTTTGCTCAATTTCAAGAAAAGCGGCAAGTTCATCTATGCATATAGCGATGGTTACGCCCAAAACGGCTATTACCTCGCTTCTGTCGCCGATAAGGTTTTAATGAACCCCACTGGCAACCTTATGCTGAAAGGTTACTCCTTCCAGATTATGTTCTACAAAGGATTATTGGACAAACTCGATGTGGATGTGCAGGTGATTCGCCACGGCCAGTTCAAAAGCGCTGTCGAACCCTATATTTTGGACAAGATGAGCGAAGCCAATACCAAGCAGATGACAGTTTTAGTAAACTCTCTTTGGGATTGCGTTTCCAAAGACATTGCCGCATCCCGCAAAATCTCCGTCAACACACTGAACAACCTCGTCAACAACCTGACCTGCTTTCATCCGGATTCCGCCCTCAAATACAAACTCGTTGACCAATTGGCTTATTCCGGCGATATGGAAAAACTGCTGAAAAGCAAAATCGGTGTAGGCGACAATGGCAAACTAAATTTGGTATCTATTGAAAAGTACACGAAAACCATAAAAAATGAGAGTAAATCTACGAACAAAATCGCAGTAGTATATGCCGCAGGTGAAATTCGAGACGGCAAGGGCGACAACGACGCGGGCATCTTCTCCGACAGCTTCATCAAAGAATTTAGAAAAGCTTATCAGGATAAGGATGTCAAAGCTATTGTGTTGAGAGTCAACTCTCCTGGTGGCAGTGCCTTAGCTTCCGAAAACATCTGGCGCGAAATCGCTATGGCCAAGAAAGCCGGCAAAATCATCGTCACTTCCATGGGCGACTATGCTGCTTCCGGCGGTTACTACATCTCCTGTAACTCCGATTACATCATCGCACAACCCAACACGTTGACGGGCTCTATCGGTGTCTTCGGTATGGTTCCGTCCATACAGAAAGCCCTCCAAAGCAAATTGGGCATCACCATCGACGGTGTAAAATCCAATGACCATGCCGATTTCCTCACCGGCTTCAAAGCTATGGATCCGACAGAACTCAATGTGATGCAGCAGAATGTGGAACAGACCTACGGACTTTTCGTCAAACGCGTTTCCGACGGACGTAAAATGTCAATGGCCGCTGTCGATAGCATTGGCCAGGGACGTGTGTGGGCTGGCAAAGACGCCATTGCCATCGGTTTGGTTGACAAGTTGGGCTCTATCGACGATGCCATCGCCAAAGCTGCCCAATTGGCCAAAGTTTCCAACTATAAGCTGGTTTATTACCCGCAACAGAAATCCTTCTTTGAAAAACTTTTCGCTCCCAAGGAAGATGAGGTGGAAATGATGATGAAAGCCAAATTAGGCGACCTCTACTATATGTGCAAAGGCCTGAATCAAGTACTTAGCCAAGAAGGCGTACAGGCAAGAATGCCGATGGAAATGACGATACAATAATAATTGTAGAGACGGTGCAGTGCACCGTCTCTACATCCCAATCATTTTCAGTTTACAAATCAAATCACAAAAAACCGTATTATGAAAAAATTAATTACCCTTATATTTTGCCTTGCGGTGGCCGTGCCGATGTTCGCACAAAACTGCTATTGGGTGTTCTTCACCGACAAGAACAACACCACGTTTGATCCTTACCAATATTTTGATGCCAAAGCCATTGAGCGTTATCAGCTGAACAACCTCAATCTTTACGACATCAGTAACTATCCTGTTAATCAGCAATATAAAGACCAGGTAAACACCATTACGGAAGGCTATGTGGGCGAGTCTCGTTGGTTCAACGCGCTTGCCGTGATGGCCACCGAAAATGAAATAGAAATCGTGAAAACACTGCCTTTTGTGGCAGGCACACAGCTCATCTGCACAGAAGCCGTCTTGGCGCAGGCACCTATACAAAGCACGGAAACTGCCCTCACCACGTACGATGCCAGAATGAACCAAATCGCCCTCATGCAAGGTGAAAAGTTCCAACAAAAGAACATCAACGGCAAAGGCGTGCGTATCGCCGTCTTTGACGGAGGTTTCCCCGGCGTAGATACGCATCCCGCGTTCAAGCATCTGCGTGACAATCACCAGATTATCAAAACCTGGAACTTCGCCAATAATAAGGAGAATGTCTATGACTACAACCAGCACGGCCGTATGGTGCTCAGCTGCATCGCCGGCATTATGAACGACACCACGATGTTGGGTTTGGCACCTGCTGCGGAATTCCTTTTGGCACGCACAGAAGTGGAATCTGAAAAAAAGAAAGAGGAAGTCTGGTGGGTGGAAGCTCTGGAATGGGCTGACCAGAACGGCGCGCACATCGTGAGCAGCTCACTCGGTTATGGCATAGATTTGCACAATCTGAAAGATATGGACGGCAAAACCTCCATCGTGGCCAAAGGCGCCAGCAC
>JAZUEE010000339.1:0-6310 GCA_045639985.1 Bacteroidales bacterium | reverse complement strand
ATCCAACTCCTTGGCACCCAGAAACGACATGGCTACGATCCGACTTGATCCTGTCCGTCGGTATGCAGTAGGAATCCGTCGTCGCGAATTTGGCTGCCGTATTGCTTGTACAGCGGCTCGGTTTGTTTGTTTCTGCCGATGAAGATGGCGTGTTTCCCGCGGAAGTGGTCCGTGCGGATAATGGGGTCGTCTCCATTTCGGAAGCCGAGATAGCCGAGGTAGTGTGCTATTTGGTCGGCAGCCGAAATTTGCGCATCCGTAGGTTGGGATGGCAGTACAATGGCGTAAGAAGTATGATTGTTAAATGTGATTGGCTTCTGGGCCGCTACGCTGAAAATAGTTAGGGCGATGAAGCTGAAAAAGGATACGATTTTCTTCATAAAAAGGGGGATAAATTGAAAGGGCGCAAAAGTAAGAAATTTGTTTGCTTATCTTGCGCTGTGTTCGATAGTTTGTTTTGATTGTCGCATTATTTTGTATGTTTGCCGCCCTAATTTTCAATAAAATATTGCATTATATGAAATTGTCTCGAACTCAAAGTTTTATCATTGTATCAGGAATTTACATAGCGGCCTTTTTCTTGGGCTTGGCAACGTATCAATGTCCTTGTCTGGCAGCTAATCCCGTGTTGTTGCGTCTTTTTATTGCGGATGTGGTTGCAACGGTGTTTGTCTGGATTTTCGGTTTGATATTCAAGAATGTTTCGGTATATGATCCGTACTGGAGTGTCGCGCCACCCGCTATGTTGACGGCGTATGCCTGTCAGATGGGCACTTGGTCGGCGGCTACGATATTGCTGCTGATAGCCGTGTGGGCATGGGGCGTGCGCCTTACGGGTAACTGGGCCTATACGTTTCGAGGGCTTCATTCCGAGGACTGGCGTTATACCAAGTACAGAACGGAAAAAAGCCCTGTCGTTTTTCAGCTTATCAACTTCGCGGGACTGAATATGGTGCCGACCATAGTGGTTTTTATGGCTATGGTCCCCGGTTTCAAAATCATTGAGTATGGTGCTGATGCCAATATCTTCACGGTGCTGGCGTGCCTGCTGTGTCTCGGGGCGGCCACGTTGCAATTGGTCGCCGACCATCAGATTCACGAGTTTATTCGTCAGAAAAAAGGACGGGTTTGTAATGTCGGGCTATGGAAGCACGGCCGCCATCCGAACTATTTTGGCGAGGTGACGATGTGGTGGGGCGTCTATCTGATGTTCTTATCCGTCACGCCGGATATTGCTCACAATTGGTTTTGGCTCATCGGCGCGGTGATGAATACACTGCTGTTTTGCTTTATCAGTATTCCGCTGATGGAGAACCGTCAGCTCAAAAACAAACCCGAATATGCCGAATATAAGGCAAATACAAGGATGTTTATATAATCTGATAATTGTTAATTGTTAATTCCTGTCGTTGCGTCCCTATATTGCCCGTGCGACTTGAAATCTGAGCCCTAAAATTGGTTGATCCAAAGTTCAAGAAATTTGTCATAGACTTGATAGCAGCCAAGCTCATAGGTGATTAGTCCTTTGTCTATAAGTGCGGGAAGGGCGGATTTGACCGAACTGGAGGACAACAGACTGTGCTTTTTCACGAATTTTCCTGAAGTGAGATTCGTCGCCTTTCCGTCTTTGGCAATAGCCTGCAGAACTAAAGTCTGCTTTTCTGGAAGTTGATACATTAAATCTTCGTATATGAATGCGGAATTCCGTAAAATGTTGTCAATGGCTTCGTCGATTCGTTCTCTGCTGCAAATGGCACCTTGGGGAGTGAGCGAGAACAGCTCGTTCATGACCCGTTGCAAATAAAAGGTGATGCCGTCAAATCGCTGATATAGTGTGGGCACGACATCTGGAGCAAGCTGTTTTCCGTAAGCCGAAAAGTGATGGACGCAAAATTGGCTGTATTTCTCTAATGATAGGAGTTTGAGGGAATAGATGGTGACACTTTGATAAAAGGGGCGTGCGGGCGAGGTGAACATCGCTCCCATCAAGTGGCGCTGCGAACCCGAAAAGATGAAATGGGCGTTGGAACAATATTGAATCTGCGTGCGTAATGCTGCTTCGATATTGTCATCGCCATATTTGGTGATCTGCTGAAATTCGTCTATGGCCACCAAACAGGGCTTTTCCGCATTTTGCAGATAGAGGAAAATCTCCTCCAACGTACTGGTTGGCGAGGAAATGTCGCCAACGCTGAATGTCCATGATGGATTTCCTGTCAGATCGAAAGTGATGCCGGCGCGTAATGAGGATGCGAATTTCAAAAAGGTGTCTATCGTCTTGCGACCTTTGGATTTAAGTGATTCCACAATAGTGCGCCCGAGCCTGTTAACCATGTCGGAAACGGATTTTGTGGAATAGATGTCGATAATGAAAGTGTAGTAGTTGTCTGCGATTTCCTTTTGGGCAAAGCAGTGCCGAATAAGGTCCGTTTTGCCGTATCTACGAGGAGAAATCAGTGCCACATTGTTTCCGTTCCTCAAATAACGGATGATGTCTGCTGTCTCTTGCTCGCGGTCGCAAAAGTATTCTTTCGATATATAACCTGTTGTGACAAAAGGATTTTCTAATGCGTTAGGAGTGTTCATCTATTTCGATTTTAATAAATAAGGTTGCAAAAATAATATTTTTCCATAAAATGGAAATCATAAAATGGAAAAAATTAGGGCGTGTGCTTGCTATGGTTCAGGAAAACCAATTCCCAAATTTTCTAAACAAACCAAATCGGCTCAATTTTTAGCGAAAAAGCGAGTTTATCGGCTTAAATTGAGCCGATAACAATAAAAAAATGACTATTTTTGCGCCGATTTTCAAAATATAGTGCTATGGATAGTTCAAGAGAAATTTTACAATATCTGCATTTCGCCCCATCTTCTTCACGAGAGGAAATTGCAGTCGGCATTTCATTTGAGGGCAGCGATGCTTCCTTGAAGCGACAGATTGCCGCCTTGGTGCAATCTGGAGACATCATAGTCTTCGGCAAGGCTCGTGCCACCCGCTATTCCCTTTCGTCGCGGGCTCACCTACTCATGCCCTTGAATATTGATACCTATTTCAGTCAGGATATTGATGAGCGTAAGGTGCAGACTTCATTCAATTTCGAACTCCTCCGTGAACAACTTCCTGCTGTGGATGCTTTTACGGCTGAGGAACGGACTTATCTTGCCGAACTGCAATCAGAGTTTCATCAGCACCTTGCAGAAATGACACCAAACGAGTATCATAAGGAAATGGAACGTCTGGGTATCGACCTGAGTTGGAAATCTTCGCAAATCGAGGGCAATACGTATTCATTGCTTGAGACAGAACGACTTCTACGAGATAGCAAAACCGCGGATGGAAAAACAAAGGAGGAGGCGGTTATGTTGCTCAACCATAAGGATGCGCTGCGCTTTGTTCTCGAAAATCCTGATTACTTGCAAGAACTAACCGTAAATCGTATTGAGGATATTCACCAGTTGCTGACTAAGGAATTGGCTGTGGATAAGGGAATTCGTCGCCGCCGTGTCGGTATTACGGGTACTAATTATCGTCCGTTGGACAATGAGTTTCAAATTCGTGAAGCATTGGTCGATATGTGCCAACTTGTCAATGCGAAAAAATGCGTGTTTGAAAAGGCTCTGCTGACAGTGGCGCTGCTTTCTTATATTCAGGCATTTGCTGATGGCAATAAACGTACTGCTCGTATTACCTGCAATGCCATCTTGATTGCAAATGGCTATTGCCCGCTTTCTTTTCGTAGTGTTGACCCTATAGATTACAAAAAAGCAATGCTGATTTTTTATGAGCAGAATAATCTGCATGCTTTCAAGCAGATTTTCATCCAGCAGTATGAATTTGCGGTCAAGGAGTATTTTTAAGCCCTTGCCTGAAACCTGGATCGGACGCAATGAATTTCGTCCCTACTGATGTTCTCCTCTCAACACTTCCAACTTCGCGCACTTGTTCCGGTAGTCGATGCGGGCGTCGGTGAGCTGGTCGAGGGCTTGGCGGTGGAGGGTTTGCGCCTCCAACAACTCGGACACGGGGATGAGGCCGGCTTCAAAGTTGACGCGTGCGGTGGCGAGGTTGGCGGACGCGTCGCGCACGCTGCTTTCCGCTAATGCGATTTGCGCGTAGGCCTCCTGCACGTTGTTGACGGCCTGCTGCACTTCTAAGGCCATCTTGCCTGTAAGGTCGGTGCGCATGTTCTCGGCCTGCTGAATGCGGATGTTCTGCTCCTTGATTTTATGGGATGTCTCCCACCAATTGGTCAATGGGACCTGCACGGTGGCGAAAGCTAATCCATTGGCCCTAAAGCGGTCGAGAACGCCGCTGCCATACGCAGCTCCCGCGCCCACAGCCACTTGCGGCAGGGCTTCTCCCACCATCATCTTTTTCTTGAGTAGCTCGGCGCGCACGCTCATATCCAATAGTGCGCTTTCTTTGCGCTGTGCTACCACCGTGCTGATGTCTGTCGTTAGGTCGGCTTCCACGACGACCACGGTGTCGCTGAGCGTGAGGTCAGGAGCGTAGGAGATGCCTGTGAGCTGGCAGAGTGCCATCGTGGCCAAGGCAATGCCGTTTTCCACTTTCAGGAGGTTGGAGCGCATCTCGTTTCCCTTGAGGGTGACTTTGAGCGGGTCGTTGGCGGTCACTAAGCCGGCTTCCTGCGCGGTAATGACGTCGCGGTGGAGCGTGTCTAAAAGGGCGAGCGCCTGCAGGACGGTCTGGCGCTTCTCGTAGAGGGAGACGATGAGCCAGTAACTTTCTTCCACATTGAGGAGCATCTGTTCTTGCGAAAGTTCGCTTTGCAATTTGGCTGCATCAACGCCCACTGCGGCGAGTTTGTTGCCGTTGACGATGCGCCCGCCCGCAAACCCGGGTTGCAGCATCGTGGCCCCAACGGAAAGCCCGTGCTCGCAGAAATCTAAGCTGTTGGGCAAACCTAAGGCGCTACCGTATTCGGCGTAAAGGTCGTAAAGGTAGTTGCGTGCCTGCGCGTTGTCAATGTCGTCAATGCCGAGTTCAATCAGCGGGTTGATAGCGTGATAGCCCAATGCGGCGGCGCTGATGTTGGGGAAATATTTGGTGAAGGCCTGCTTCTTGACCTGTTCGGCTGCCTGCACATCCAATAGCGCATTCTGCACGGTGACGTTGTTGCGCAACGCGAAGGCCTTGCAACTGTCCAACGTGAGCGGCTGCGCCGCTAATTCACTAATTGGAATAATTAGAATTATTTGAATAATGAATGGTAATATGTTCTTAATCTTCAACATATTCTTTGTAATTGTCTTTGTTGAGTAAAATGAAATCTCTCAGTAAGCGCAAAAGCAAATTTTGTGCAATCACCAATTCCCCTTCTTTTAGAAGGGGTGCCCGTAGGGCGGGGTAGTGACATGAATATCACGGCGAAGCCGTACATTATTAGCGGTTATACAAAAGGTTGCTTCGCAAACATCCATATTACTACCCCGGCTTTCAGCCACCCCTTCTAATAGAAGGGGAATGGGCGTCTCCGTTTGGGCAAGCCCAACGGCAATTAAATAGATATACTAATATTTGAAATTTATCGCAACAGTAATGTTTTGTCATAGTAAAAAAAATTAGAATTAACGCCTGTTTTTGTGAAATATTATGCTATTTATAATTTATTGTTTTAATAATTTTAATTATTCTAATTTGTGAATATGGTTTTTACGCCAGTAAAAATCAATGTCTCTTGAATATCTGCCAATACGTGACGGGCAGGACGGTGACGACGAGGGGCAGTGAGAACAGGGTCCCGAAGCAGATGACGACGCCCATCGGCATCCAGAGCCCGGTGTGGGCGATGATCATCGGGACCACGCCGAGTGCAGTGGTGGCGGAGGTCAGGAAGATGGGGCGCATACGTCGGCGGCCAGCCTCGAAGGCGGCGTCCTTGGCCGTCCAGCGTTTCTCTTTGCGCAGTGTCTCCGCGTACTCGAACATGATGATGGCGTTGCGCACGATAATGCCTATCAAGCTGACGACACCCAACACGGCGGTGATGCTGAAGTCCAAGCCGAAGAGCCATAGTCCGAGGCACGCACCAAACACGCAGATGAGCGAGGCGGAGAGTGTCAGGAATACGATGTCCAACTTGCCGAAATGGTACAGTAAAAAGACGAACAGCACAAGCACGGCGGCAATGAAACTCAGCGTGATTTGCGGGATGACGGAGCCGTTGGCACTTGTCAATCCGCCGTAGGAAATGCTGACTCCTTGCGGCAGGTTGGGCGTGAGCTGCTTCTCCACGTAGTCTTCCACTTTCTTCTGCACGCCCGGCTGGCTGAGGCCGAACTTGAGGTC
>JAZUEE010000338.1:0-9250 GCA_045639985.1 Bacteroidales bacterium | reverse complement strand
TTGTTGGATAACTTCTTGGGAGATAAAGAAATACAATATGCCCAAGGGGAAGATTTGCGTGGATTTTTGAAATATCTATGTGAAGAGGGTATGTCGCCGCGTTCGCAGGCGCGGATTATTTCGGGCGTTAAGGCGTTTTATGGTTTTTTACTCTATGATGGCACATTGACTGAAGACCCGATGGAGTTGATTGATTCACCCAAAATTGGTTTTCATCTGCCTGATGTACTTACTATTCAGGAAGTTGAAGATATTATTAAGTGTATAGATTTGAGTACTCCCGAGGGGCATCGCAATCGGGCCATGGTGGAGATTCTTTATGGTTGTGGTTTGCGCGTGAGTGAATTAGTTACACTGCGGCTTTCCAATCTTTTTTTTGATGAAGGATTTTTGAAAATAGTTGGAAAAGGCAATAAGGAACGTTTGGTCCCTGTTGGCGAGATGGCGCAGAAGATGGTTCGATTGTATGTGGAAGGATCGCGTACCACGCTGAAAATCAAAAAAGGTGAGGAGGATTATGTGTTTCTCAATCGACGGGGCAGCCATTTGACGCGGGAAATGGTTTTCATGTTGGTTAAAAAATGGGTGAAAGCTGCCGGTATAGAAAAGAAGGTTAGTCCGCATACTTTCCGACATTCCTTTGCCACGCATTTGGTGGAGGGCGGTGCCGATTTGCGCGCCGTACAGCAGATGCTCGGACACGAGAGCATCACGACGACGGAAATATATACTCATTTGGACAAAGATTATATTCGTAGCAACATTGCCCAGTTTCATCCGAGATATTCGTTGAAATAGTTATTATTCGACAGAGGAGAACAGGTGCAGATAATGAACAATTTTCCAATTCCCGGCTGTGGGATTTTTGCGTACTTTTGCAACCTGTTTATGCAAAAAATAGAAAAGAAAGTAATTGACAAAAAACTGATATAAATAACATAGTAATAATCTGAGCTTTACGCTCTTGTTCTCTACTCCGTAAACGACCAATTTATTTAGTAGGAGAGAATAAGATAGCGGAAGGTTCACGTCTTAGGCGTGAACCGTTTCGTGCTTATTTACCTACAAGGCTTTGGTCGGCCCACGGAGTGAAATAAGCGACTAAGAAACGGCGAGCGCCTTTTTTAGTTGGTGAGAGAAAAGAGCAGGAATGCTTTAAACGACACATTAAACAAAATGCTTTTCAACTCGTTCTCCTTCGGCTTCTTCCTTGTGACAGTCTATCTACTGTACTGGTTGATCTTCAACCGCAACATAAAGTTGCGCAATTTGTTCATTTTGGCGGCCAGCTATTTTTTCTATGGCTTCTGGAATTGGAAACTACTGATTTTGATTATCATCGTTTCCGCCACCGATTTCATCTTTGGTAATTTAATACACAAAGAAGAAAGAGAAATACGAAGAAAGCTGTATTTGACACTCGCCTTAGTCATTAATTTGGGCATACTCGGATTTTTCAAATACTGCAATTTCTTTGTTGATAGTTTTTATTCGCTGCTTCACCTTTTCGGCGCATCTGGGACGTTCACGCCTTTCAACATCATTTTGCCCGTGGGCATCAGTTTCTACACATTCCAAGGATTGAGTTACGTATTAGATATTTACTATAGGAAGTTTGAACCGACCAAGGACCCGATTGCCTTTTGTGCGTTTTTGGCCTTCTTCCCGCAACTCATTGCCGGTCCTATTGAGCGTGCGCGTGATTTGCTGCCCCAATTCTTCACCCCAAAGAAATTTAATTACGACGATGCCAGAAAGGGATTGTTCCTGATTGCTATCGGACTTTTCAAGAAAATCGTCATTGCAGACAGATTAGCGATATACGTTGACTCTGTGTATGGAAACGTGTCCGAAGTGCACGGCCTGCCAGTATTGGTGGCCGTATTATTCTTCGCATTCCAACTTTATTTGGATTTCTCGGCCTACTCGCAAATCGCTATAGGTACGACGCAGATTTTCGGTTTCAAACTCAGTACTAACTTCAACAAGCCTTATTTGGCCACTTCTTTCAAGGACTTTTGGTCTCGTTGGCATATCACGCTCACCAGCTGGTTCCGCGACTATCTGTATTTCCCATTAGGAGGAAATAGAAAAGGCAAAATCAGAACATATCTCAACGTGATTATTATTTTCACGGTGAGTGGACTGTGGCATGGTGCATCCTGGAATTTCGTTATTTGGGGGTTCTTGAACGGTATCTTCTTGGCTGTTTTCGACAAGGCATTTCATTTGAAACCGACCAAGATGTTGTCAAAGATCATTTGTTGTCTTTTCGTTACGGCGGCTTGGGCCTTATCCCTGATATTTTTCCGTGCAGGCACTTTTAGCGAAGCTATAACAATGTTCGGAAATCTCGGCTTTGGAAATTCAGCCGATTTGCTCGCACACGGAATGGATGTCGTAGAACTCAAGTTCACATTCTGGCTGTTGGCTGGTTTAATGTTTATTGAACTAATCTTGAAAAACAAACAGGAAAAAATAGAGAACTTTTTCTTTAATAAATTTTTCGTATTTAGATGGGCCATCTACCTCATCATTATTTTGGCCACCATCTATTTGGGTGTATATGGCATCGGCAGCGACAATACTTTTATTTATTTCCAATTCTAAATCCGACAGACAATGAACGCAAAAACATCATATTCAAAGAAAAATTCAAACGCCAAACAGTCAGCCCCTGCCAAAGTGAAAAAAGAGAAAAAATGGTATGTGCTATTAGTGAAATTCCTAATTTTGCTTGGTATTGTGGTTTCAGTGATTGTTTATACGGACAAAAAAGGGTACTTCGAACCAGATTATTCCAAAAGTGAATATAAAAATAGAGTATATAGAAGATGGAATTCTTTTTATAAAATTACTAAAAAAGACACTATAGATGTAGTTTTAGTAGGAAATTCTCATTTGTATCATGGATTAGACGCAATGAATTTATCGAATGCATTGGGGTGCAATTGTATAGTTATTGGATCACCGGGCGAAACAGTTAAAGACTCATATTTTTCGATAGAAGAAGCTTTAACACAAACTGCACCAAATGCAATAATAATTGAAACATACGGTATTAGCTCAAACAATCAACTTAATGAAAAGGATATTCATTCTTCTATTTTGTCATTTGATGCTAGAAAAAATAAAATTCTTAAATTAAAATCTACAACAAAGTTGTTTGGAATTGAAGAATGGTTTTCTGCCTGGTCAAGTAGTTTGCGAAACCATGATATGATTTTTAAAAATCCCGAAGAAGTTCAAGCAAAAACAAAATGGAATACTAAAAAAGAAACAGAATTGTATTTAGGAAGATATGCACAATATATGTCAGGCATAGAAGATTCAACTATCACCAAATATCAGAAATTGGGTGCACCTGCTAATGGCAATAACCGAAAAGTGAACGAAGAAAATGCCAAATATGTGCGGAAAATAGTGGAATTGTGTAAAAAACATCAGGTCACTCCCATATTTGTTACATTGCCCATGTATTATCAACACGTAAAAAATTACGATGCGTGGAAAAAAGAAGTAGCAAAAGTCATTAAACCAACTGGTGCGGCATGGTTGGATTTACAATCTCCGTATGATACTGTGAAATTTGATAGAAGTTGTTTTGAAAACACGTATGATGCTAATCAACACATGACGTACACTGGTTCTTTAGTGGGAGCCTATAAGATTGCTCATTACCTAAAAGACAGTCTGAAACTCAATCTGCCTCAACGAAATCTCACCCAACATTGGAACGACCTATTTTATGGAGAGGAAGGATATTTTGAAAATTATCCTTCGCGTAAAAATGATTCTAAAAATGTTTTGGTTTGCAGTAATCAGCAATTTGGCGAATATAAAGTGAAAGATTGCATTCTGCAAAAGATGGATAATAACAATGTTATCCTGTTAAAAATTGCCAAAGATGGGAAATCTGCACATTTAGGGAATAAAATAAAGATCTTAGCTGTTGTGAAACTCAACGGGCAACAACTGCTAACCTATTTGGAAATGTATCGTCCTAAAGAATACGATCCAATAGGACATTATCTTTACGAAATGTCCTTATTGAAAGAAGCCGAATTGGTTGAAATAAAGGGAGTGGAAGCTTTGTGAACGTTAAATCAGTTCCGTCATATAAACCGGTAGATGTGTGGTTTTGTCGCTTAAAAATTATTGCTGTCCGATAAAGATCAGGTGCTCGTATCGATAGTATTCAATATAGGGTATTTAACGAGATTTATAGATATGGAGCTTACTTTAAAGGAGGATTTTTTAATTAACTTTTCTTTGCCTTGCCAAAGAAAAGTTACAAAAGAAAGGCGCTTTAGCCGCTACCGAAATTCCTGCTGAAAAATCGGATCCCGAAATCTAAAACGGCTATACTCGCTCCACTTTGTTCCGCTCGGACAGACGCCGTTTTTTAACGATTTCGCAACCCTGATTTTTCGACGCGGAAATTTCTAAGGCGGCGCGTTACGCAAAGGCACGAGCTTCGACTTAACCTCTTTTATATCAAACATCACGGTTTCGCCGTACTATTCCTACTCCGCCGCCGTTGTGCGTTTCTGGCAGAGTGGGCGGCTTTTGTTGCGGCTTCTCTTTCTTTGGTGCGTTGCTTTGCTCTTTACTCGCAACTCAGCATAATCAAACTTCGTTTGCTTCTGCATTCGTTTGCTTCGTAAAGTCTTTGAGAAGGCAAAGAAAGTACGCTTATAATCCTTCGTTAAAACGAACCTTTTGCCAATCAAAGGCCATTTGTATTTTGCCGGACACTAATACTTAAAAATGCATTTTCCCGAAATCTTTCGTGTCCACTTTTTTGAGAGCAACACATTGATAAACTCAATAGGATTATTATTCTATTCCACATAGTCCCATCTTAAAAAAGAATATTTTCGCAACTCGAAATGATTCGAATAGATTCCATTTCGACATCAAAAAAATCAAACAAATATAAAATTTCAACATTATGAACATCTATGACATTTCAGTAACAAAACGCGAAAACGGACAGGATGTCGAAGTTTCGCTGAACACGTACCAAGGACAAGTCCTTTTAATTGTAAACACAGCTACCGGATGCGGTCTTACGCCGCAATACGAGGCATTGGAAAACCTCTACCGCAAATATAAAGACCAGGGATTCGTCATCTTAGACTTTCCCTGCAACCAGTTTATGGAACAGGCGAAGGGCAGCGACGAAGAAATCAACAGTTTTTGCACCCTGCACTATGACACTACCTTTCCCCGTTTCAAGAAAATTGAGGTGAACGGTCCTAACGAATCACCGTTATTCACCTTTCTCAAACAGGCGGTTAAAACCCGAGAAGGGAATAGGAGCTTGATGTTGGCAGTCAGCTCGCGTCTCAATGGCAAAAGCAAACAAACTGGCGATATCAAGTGGAATTTCGAGAAATTTCTGATTGATCGCGCCGGTAACGTGGTCAAGCGCTTCGAGCCCAACACGACACCTGAACAATTAGAAAAATATGTAGCGGAATTGCTGTAGCTGTTCACTCATATCATTGGCACAATTTTTGTATTTTTGCGGCTCTTTTTAACAAAAACAATAATATATGGCAAATTTTCTGACTAAGATTTTCGGCACCAAAGCCGACCGCGATATGAAAGAGGTTCAACCTCTGTTAAACAAAACCCTTGAAGCATACGAGGTTATCAAAGACCTCTCTACTGACGACCTCCGACACAAGACCATAGAGTTTCGCGATGCCATCCGTGAAGCTACCGCCGAAGAAGAAAACCGCTTGGAAGAAATCCGCAATTATTTAGATGCCAATTATGACCTTCCTGTTGAAGAGAAACAAGATCTCTATAAGGAGATGGAAAAACTGGAAGACAAGGCCTACAAAACCACGCAGGACATTTTAATGGAAATCCTTCCGGAAGCTTTTTCCGTAATGAAGGAAACCGCACGCAGATTCAAAGAAAACGAAGTTTTAGAAGTGACAGCCACGCAGATGGACCGCGATTTGGCAGCCACGCACGACGGTATCGAAATCGATGGAGACATTGCCCGTTATCGCAATTCATGGTCTGCCGGTGGCAATATGATTACGTGGGACATGTGCCATTATGACGTACAGCTCATCGGCGGTATGGTGCTGCACAGCGGTAAGATTGCCGAAATGGCAACGGGTGAAGGTAAAACCCTCGTGGCTACCTTACCCGTTTATCTGAACGCCCTCCCAGGCAAAGGCGTCCACGTAGTCACCGTCAACGACTACCTGGCCAAACGTGACTCCGAATGGATGGGCCGTCTCTATGAATTTCTCGGCCTCTCCGTTGATTGCATCGACAAACACGAACCTAACTCCGATGAACGTCGCCGCGCCTACAACGCCGACATCACTTATGGTACCAACAACGAATTTGGTTTTGACTACTTGCGTGACAACATGGCCCGCAATATCGGCGAGCTTGTTCAACGCCCACACAACTACGCCATCGTTGATGAGGTTGACTCCGTGTTGATTGACGATGCCCGTACCCCGTTGATTATTTCCGGTCCAACACCCAAAGGCGACCAACAGGACTTCGACAAATACAAACCCATCGTGCAAAAACTGTACGACGCACAACGCCTCTATGTCACGGAAATCCTGACCAAGGCTAAAAAGATGTTACAGGAAAATCCTGACCCGAAGCCGCAAGATGAAAGTGCCATGTTGCTGTTGCGTGCCCATAGAGGTCTGCCCAAAAACAACGCCCTCATTAAGTTCCTCAGCGAACCGGGTATGAAGCAGGTGCTCCAACGTACCGAGGCCTTCTTTATGCAGGACCAAAACCGCAATATGCCGCTCATTGATGACGAACTATATTTCGTCATTGAAGAGAAATTGAATACGGTGGATATTATGGAAAAAGGTATCGACCTTATCAGTAAAGATACCAACGAACAGAAAATGTTCATCATGCCGGACGTTGGTGCTGAAATCGCCGAACTCGAAAAAATGGACCTCACTCCGCAAGAAAAGGCAACCAAGAAAGATGAAATCTATACTAACTTTGCTGCTGCTTCCGACCGTATCCATACCGTTCACCAATTGCTGAAGGCCTACACGATGTTCTCCTTGAACAACGAATATGTCATTATTGACAACAAGGTGAAAATCGTTGACGAACAAACCGGTCGTATTATGGAAGGCCGTCGTTACTCCGACGGTTTGCACCAGGCTATTGAAGCCAAGGAAAACGTCAAGGTGGAAGCTGCCACCCAAACATACGCCACTATCACTTTGCAGAACTACTTCCGTATGTACAAGAAGCTCGCTGGTATGACTGGTACAGCTGAAACGGAAGCCGGTGAATTTTGGAATATCTACAAGCTGGACGTAGTGGTCATCCCGACCAACAAGCCCGTCATCCGTATGGATGCCGAAGATTTGGTCTATAAAACCAAACGTGAAAAATATGCCGCCGTGGTCAACGAAATCATCCGCTTGCACGAAGCCGGCAGACCTGTTTTGGTGGGTACCACCTCCGTGGAGACTTCCGAATTGCTGTCCCGAATCCTCACTTCTCGTCGCATCCAGCATAACGTATTGAATGCCAAGTTGCACAAAAAGGAAGCTGACATTGTGGCAGAAGCTGGTCGCGAAGGCACAGTTACCATCGCCACCAACATGGCAGGTCGTGGTACCGATATCAAGCTTACACCCGCCGTGCGTGAGAATGGCGGTTTGGCTATCATCGGCACCGAACGTCACGACTCCCGTCGTGTGGATAGACAGCTCCGCGGTCGTTCCGGCCGTCAAGGAGACCCAGGCAGCTCCCAATTCTTTGTCTCTTTGGAAGACGACCTGATGCGTTTGTTCGGCTCTGACCGTATCGCCAAAGTAATGGACCAAATGGGCCATCAGGACGGCGACGTCATCCAACACAGTATGATTTCCAAATCCATCGAACGCGCCCAAAAGAAAGTCGAAGAAAACAACTTCGGTATCCGTAAACGCTTGCTGGAATACGATGACGTGATGAACAAGCAACGTTCTACCATCTATCGTAAACGCCGCAATGCCTTGTTCGGCGACCGCTTGGCCATCGATATTTCCCAAATGTTTGAAGATGTGTGCGAAACCATCGTCACGGATAACTGGGAAGCCAAAGATTTCGAAGGTTTCAACATGACGATGATCAAAACTTTCGGACTTGAATCACCCTTTGAAGAAAGCTACTTCTTGCAAGAGCGTCCGAACAAGCTGGTGAACGAATTGTTCCCGATTGTTTATGAACATTATAAAAACAAGCTGACTCAAATCAGCGAACAGGCATATCCAGTTATGGAAAGAGTCTATCTTGAACACGGCGACCGTTTCTTGAACATTGCCATACCTTTCACAGACGGCAACAGAAACATCAATGTGGTGGCTCCACTGAAGAAATGTTATGAAACCAAGGGCCGTGAAGTAGGTTTGTCTTTCGAAAAGAGTATCACCTTGGCCGTTATCGATAACGCATGGAAAGAACATTTGCGTGCCATGGACGATTTGAAGGAGAGTGTTCAAAATGCCTCCTACGAGCAGAAGGATCCTCTTTTGATTTATAAATTGGAATCCTTCAACCTGTTTGACCAATTACTGGTACGTATCAGTCAGGAAATCGTTTCCTTCTTGAATAAGGGTAGGATTCCTGTAGCAGAAGAAAACCAACAGCAGGTACGCGAAGCACAGTTGCCGCAGTCAGAAGCCAAGAAGTTAACCACCGGCCGTCAGGAAGTTGCCGGCGGCGGACGTCAAGTGGCCCCCGGCGGCAAAGGAAACCAGCCCATTCGCGTGGAGAAGAAGGTCGGACGTAATGATCCCTGCCCTTGCGGAAGCGGCAAGAAATACAAAAACTGCCACGGACGCGCCGACGCTGAATAAATATAAAACAATATGAAATACGTAATTATCGGAGGCGTGGCTGGTGGTGCATCGGCTGCAGCCAGACTCAAAAGACTGAATGAAGATGCAGAAATCGTTCTTTTTGAAAAAGGAGAACATATTTCGTATGCCAACTGCGGACTTCCCTATTATATTGGCAACACTATAGAAGAACGCAAAAAACTATTTGTGCAGACGCCTGTTTCCTTCGGTAATCGTTTTGATGTGGATGTACGTACTTTGAACGAAGTGACAGCCATCAACAGAGAGAAGAAAACCGTCAGCGTGAAAAACTTGCGCAACGGCAAGGAATACGAGGAAAAATACGACATCTTGCTTCTATCCCCTGGTGCAGAACCTATCATTCCACCCGTGTCCGGTAT
>JAZUEE010000337.1:0-4447 GCA_045639985.1 Bacteroidales bacterium | reverse complement strand
GGCGAAAGAAAATTATCAGTATTTCTTGCAGTACGATAAGCGAGGCGACCATAAGACCGAAGCGCTCTTTGGAATGAAGTCCGCCGATTTCAGAAAATATGCATTGGCGCATCCCGTTCCTTTCAATCCTGTAAACCTTGGCTCCAATGTCAATTCCAAGGATGATGAATACTTGCCGGCGCTTACCGTTGACGGCGGAACGCTGGTTTTTACGCGTCGTTTTCCACGCAAGCCTACTACCACCGCCAATACCGCCGAGGAGGAGGACTTTTACACTTCGCAACGTAGTGCGGATGGTTGGAGCAAGGCCGTGCGGATGTCGGAGCCGGTGAACAGCAACGACAACGAGGGTGCGCAATGTGTGTCGCAAGACGGCAGGGTGATGTTCTTTACGGCGTGCGGTCGCAGCGACGGCGGCGGAAGGTGCGACATATATATGTGTACCAACAAAGGTGATAAGTGGTCGCGGCCGCGCAACTTGGGTCCGGACGTCAATTCCCCTGCGTGGGAGTCGCAGCCGAGTTTCTCAATCGACGGCAAAACGCTCTATTTTTCCAGCGACCGCAAAGGCGGCTATGGCGGAAAGGATATCTGGAAGACGGTTTTCATGAACGGTCATTGGACTACTCCCGAGAATTTGGGACCTACCATCAACACTCCCGGAAACGAGTCGAGTCCGTATATCCACTACGACGACAAAACATTATATTTCTCCAGCGACGGACATGTGGGCATGGGTGGTTTGGATCTTTTCCTGAGCCATTGCACCGACACGGGGTGGGAAACGCCAACCAATTTGGGCTATCCCATCAATACTTCTGGCGACGAAAGTGGCTTGATTGTGGCTGCCAATGGCTTTTCGGCAATCTACGCCTCTGAGCGTGAAGGCGGTTTTGGCGGTCAGGATCTCTATACTTTTGAATTGCCTGTGGAGACTCGCGCTTCGGTTACTTTCAATGTCAAGGGCAGTGTTTATGACAAAAAAACGTTGCAAAAGCTGAAAACTACCATCCAAGTCTTTGACGTTACCAGCGAGGAAAGGATGAAGGAGATTGCCGTAGTTTCGTCCGATGCGGTTGACGGCAGTTATATGGTCAGCTTGCCCAACAGTGGTAGCTATGCTTTCCAGATTTCCGCAGATGGTTATCTTTTCTATTCAGAAAATTTTGACTTTGAGGTTGAAACAGCGCAAAACAGTGATGCCGCCTCTTCGTTTTTGCGCGATATCGCTCTGACTCCCATAGAAATAGGCGAAAGCATTGTGCTCAACAATGTCTTTTTTGCGTTTGGCACCAGTACATTGTTGGAAGAGTCGCGTGTGGATTTGGACAAGGTGTTGGACATCATGCAGAAAAATACCACTTTGAAAGTGGAACTTGCAGGCCATACCGACAATATCGGCAAGCCGGCCGACAATCAGCGTCTCTCGGAACAGCGTGCCAAGGCGGTGTTCGATTTCTTGGTGGACAAGGGCATTTCTGCGACCCGACTTTCCTATAAAGGCTATGGTGATACGCGTCCCGTGGCCGACAACAATACGGAAGAGGGTAGGGCGCAGAACCGTAGAACCACCTTTACTATTGTTTCAAAATAATCTGTAAACCAATCTATAATCTAAAAATCTATTAATCTTTACTATATCATGAAAAAAATTGTTGTCTTGACGGGTGCTGGGATCAGTGCCGAAAGTGGCATCAGCACTTTCCGCGACAGTGATGGGTTGTGGGAAAATTATAACGTGGAAGACGTTGCCACGCATGAAGCTTACCTTCGCAATCCCGAACTGGTGTTGAATTTTTACAACGAGCGCCGCCGACAGCTTTTCGAGGCAAAGCCTAACGAAGGCCATCGTCAGTTGGTTCGCTTGGAAGAATATTATGACGTGCAGATTGTTACGCAGAACATCGACAACCTTCACGAACAAGCTGGCTCCAGCAATGTGCTGCATCTGCATGGCGAATTGACCAAGGCGCGCAGCGACCGTGACGACAACTTGATTATCGAGATTGGCGACCGAGACATTCACCTTGGAGACAAGGCTCCTGATGGTGCGCAGTTGCGTCCTCACATCGTTTGGTTTGGCGAGGCGGTCCCCAATATCGAACCTGCTTCTTTGATGTGCGAGCAGGCAGATTATTTTGTGGTCGTCGGCACTTCGATGAATGTCTATCCCGCCGCGGGCTTGATACATTATGTTCCTCGTCAATCGCCATGCTACCTTGTTGATCCAAAAGCTGTTGCTATTTCTCGTCCCATTACCGTCATTCAGGAAAAGGCCGGCACTGGCGTGAAAAAAGTGGTCGATGAATTGATAGAATTTGCCAAACGATAAAAAATGTGTATCTTTGCCGCTCAAATTAATGACTAATAAAAACTTTAAAGTATGAAAAAAAGTATTATTCTTGTTCTTTTTATGGTTTGTGCTTTCGTGATGAATGCGCAGAACTATTTTGATTTTGTTCGTGAGGGTAATGTCTATCACAATGCTGACACCATTGCGGCAGAATTAGGTTCGGGCGTTGGCTGTTATTTTTTTATGGGTGCAACCAATCTTACTGACCAAAATTTGGAGGTTATTGCCAAGATTGAACCCATCAACGCCAATGGCATCTCCGTTTCCGGTATCTGTGCAGGCGGCCGTTGTATGACGGGCAGAACAGAATCGAATCCTTTCACCATTAATGCCGGTCAGACTGATGATCAAGTTTATCCAGAATTTGACATTGCTGAAGACTATCCTGGCGGTCAGTATGGTACGTTCAAGATGTCCATTACCAACACTGCCAATAGCAGCATCTCTTCCTATGTGGTTTTAAAGGTTTACCGTACTATGGTAGGCATCGAGAACGTAGTTGGCAATGTTTCCATGAAGGCTTATCCCAATCCTGCCGCCAATAGCGTGCGTATTCAGTATGTCGCCGAGAAAAACATTTCCAATGCCAAGGTTGTACTCTACGACATGAAAGGCAATTGTCTGAACGAAGTTCCTGTCAGCGCACAGAACGGTGACGTTACTTTGGATCTTTCCAACCTCGCTTCTGGTGTTTACATGTATGGCGTTGTTGCCAACGGTGTACGTTGCCAGTTCCAGAAGTTGATGGTTCGTTAATTCCACCACCGACAGCAAGAAATAAAGCGGGCTTTTTGCCCGCTTTTTTTGTTGTTTGTTCAATATGCTTTGTTACCATTTTGAGGTTATGAAATCCAAGAGTATGTTTACGTTTTGGATTATTGATTATTAGTCTATTAAAATGTGTAAATCAGCGATTTAGGTGCGCATGTATTTCTGTTGTTAATATCTTGAATACATCACTTAAAAAATGATTTGTACTTTCGCAAAATCAAAAAATATTTTATTTTTTTATAATTATTTGTTATTTAGGCTTCAACCCCTAAAACGTAAATTTTATCATTATGCAGTCGGATTTGTTTTCGCTTTTTGAAGAAGTTCCACAAGAACCCGCCCCCAAGGAAACCTCTAAGCAGGGTAAGAAACAGAAACAGGCTCCGGCTGACGCACGCCAGGTCGAAAATATTAATACAAAAGAAGATACATCAATAGCTAATGCCATGGATACACCCTCTCCTAAAGATTTGAAGCAATATACTCCCGACGAGATTATGAAGTCCTCCATTGAATATTTTGGAGGTGATGAGTTGGCCGCAAATGTCTGGATGAACAAATATGCGCTGCGCGACGGCGACACTATTTTTGAACTCAATCCCGATATGATGCACCATCGTTTGGCTGCCGAGTTCGCTCGCATCGAGAACAAGTATCCCAACCCGCTCTCCGAGGAGGAAATCTATCAGTTGTTGAAGGATTTCAAATATATTGTGCCTCAAGGTAGTCCTATGTCGGGCATTGGCAACAATTTTCAGGTGGTTTCGCTGAGTAACTGTTTCGTTATTGGCAATCCTGGCAACAGCGATTCCTATGGCGGCATCATGAAGGTTGACCAGGAGCAGGTGCAGCTGATGAAGCGTAGAGGTGGCGTGGGTCACGACCTGAGCCATATTCGTCCGCAGGGCAGTCCTGTGAAGAACAGCGCATTGACCTCTACGGGTATCGTTCCTTTCATGGAGCGTTTCAGCAACACCACCCGCGAGGTGGCACAGGGCGGTCGCCGTGGCGCTTTGATGCTCTCTATCTCCATCAAGCATCCCGATGCCGAGAAATTCATCGACGCCAAGCTCGAGCAAGGCAAGATCACAGGCGCCAATGTCTCGGTAAAGATTACCGACGAATTCATGGATTGCGTAAAGTCCGGCAAGCCTTTTGTTCAGCAATATCCTATCGACTCTCCCAATCCTATGGTGCGTAAGGAAATCGATGCCAAGGCTTTGTGGGACAAAATTATCGCTAACGCATGGGCTTCGGCAGAACCTGGCGTTCTGTTTTGGGACACTATCTTGCGTGAGAGCGTTCCCGATTGCTATGCCGATT
>JAZUEE010000336.1:0-3834 GCA_045639985.1 Bacteroidales bacterium | reverse complement strand
CAACAAAAAACTTGAAATCAAAAGAAATGTTTTTTTCATAATTGTTTTGAATTGTTTTGGCCTCGAAAAAACCGAGGCATTTTTTGTTATTAAATGAGTTGCAAAAATACAATAAATTCAACAAGTTGCATGTTTTTTTTTATGCTGGACACATTATCCGACGATTGAGTATTATGCCGATGGATGGCGTTCTTCTTCTGTTAGTATTAGAATCATTTATGATAGTTTTCCGGGAGTTTAATGTTGTAAATTTTGCAAAATGTCCAAAGAGGCGGCAGGCCGATTTCCGCACGACGTGCATCCACGTTGTCAACATCTTCTACTGGGAAACAAGAATTTAGACCTGTTTTAGGATTTAATGTGAGTTCTCTGCCGTAATAGGATTTGTTGTGACGATAACTGTAGGCCGCGTCGTAAATGACAGCAAAATCATCAGGATGAAGATTTCCACGTATCACCTCTTTTTTCAGCAAATCCATGAGTTGGTAAAACAAAGAATCACAAACCTTCTTGTTGTGGCTATATACTTCAGTACTTTGTGCAAGATGAACTAACGCCATAATTGCAAAAGAGCCATTCCATGCGTCAATTTTCTCCCTATTCAATTCTTTATTTTTCAAAAGGATAATTGCTTCGTTCAAATTGGTCAACCATGCGTAATCTGCTTTTTTCTGACCATATCGCAGCCGAGTTTGAACGCAGAGCACCTCATTATATACGATTCTTTCCCAATAAGCATTTTCTTCATAATCAATTTTTTTCAGGTACTCTTGACGTAAGGACGGATACATTTCTCGAATTGCCAAAATTCTTGTAGAATCAAAAGCCCCCATATCGTTGTCGAAATGCCTGTAATCCACAACGGGCAATTTCTCTTCCAATGTCCAGCCACAGGCAATCATACGTTTAACACTGTTAACGGCACTGTTGGTGTCTCCTATTGCAAGATAGCAATCACGCAAGTTGGCCAAGTCATACGTAAACGGATAAAAGTCTGCAAATGCTTTTTCATAGAGTTCGGCAGCTTGCAGGAAATTGCTGTCAGCCAATGCGCAGTAGGCTTGCGAGGTCATTTGATAGTATGCCTTGTAATCAGCCGTTTGCGCTTGGATTGTTCTGCAAAATGCAAATGACAAAATTGCGTATAGGATGTTCTTTTTCATAATGGGATTATTTTTCCTCTAAAAATCGGGACTGCAAACGTACATAAAGATTTGTTTTTTATGCCGGTTGAATATAAATTGATTTTTTATAGAGGAATGATACCCGAAATCATCCATTTTTCTCGCATTTCGAGCGGATTTTGAGAAGTGTTTTCTTTAATCGGATAAGATATTTGTTCTGGTGCTTGTACCGCCATTTTTCCTGTTGTCTGGTTTCTCTATCTTCATAACAAAGACAAGCATCCGTTGTCAAGCTATAATATTCATTGCCCGTGCATAGTTCGACATAATATTCGACAAAAAGGTGCATGCAGTCATCTTTGGGAATATGTACGATTGTATTGGTCAAAGACTCTATCTTTTTCTTCATTCTGCGAGACAAAACTATCGAACAAACCGTGTAAGCGTAGTCTCTGGTTTCATTAATTTCTCTGGGCTGATCTACCAACTCTCCTTCTTTAATCAGCAGTGTGTCAGACATAGCTCCAATAGAATATATGCTCTGTTTTAAACCTTTACCAGCCAGAATGACACGCAAGCCATCCTCGGCGTTATTGAAACGCATATTCTTTTCATCCATAGCCATACCTGTAAGGGTTTGCATTAGGGCTATAAATCTGTATGCTTCGTCATTCTCTAATAATATTCGCTCGAAAAACAGCGGTGTGTCAGGATAGTCAAACGTGTCATTTCCCACAATGCACAATGTATCTTGGAAATACAGCTTTTTCTCAACAATTTGACAATTGCATCGCTGCTGGGCAGAACATATACTTGCTGACAATAGCATAACCAAAAACAAGATATTTGACTTCATAACTTTTTCTATTTCAAATTAAGGAATCCATTGCAAAATGAACAACGTGGCAAAGATATAAATTTCCTTCTATTTTCCAACTTTTCATCATTATTTTACGGAGAGGTAAAATTATTGTATATCAACATATTACACAAATCAATTCATTCCTAAGCCAAACACATGTTCCACCTGTACACGTGTCTTGGACTTGTCAAAATCAGCAAAGAATTGCCAACTTTTCACAAAAACATCACATAATATATAGGAATATAGGTGATTGCATTTTCAGTTCTGACTACCCTTTCGTTAGATAATACCATAGCATTTACGATATGGTAATTCTGGTTGGCAATAAATTTGTCAAGAGCGCGGTGAATGGTGTAATCTTTTCCGGATTTCACTTCCAAAGGCATTATCGACAGCGTGTCATAATCATCAATCAGAAAGTCAACCTCACCCTTCTGCTTATTGTCATAATAATAGAGTTTGTGCTGATGCGCCAATAATTCGGAGGCCACAGCAGTTTCATATAGGGAGCCAAGGTTAACACTGTTATGGTCGTCTAAAACGGGACTGATGTTATGTTGGAACAGCAATTGAGATAAGAGCCCCACGTCATTGAGGTAAAGTTTGAGTAGATTTTTTTGTGCGGACTCAATAAGGGGAAATACAGGATTGGAGATGGCAAGTACATCAATAGCGATACCGGAGCGCACCAAATATTCGAATTCCTTCTCATAGTTGCTGCTACGACCACCCTTTTTCCCTTCTATTTTATTGAAATAGACTCGTTTCTTCTTGTTTTCCATATAGGATGGTATCAATTCGTAGATGCGCTTGATTTTAAGGGAATGTTCCAAACTATATTGGGCAGCGTCTTCCTTGTATAAATTGAGAATTTCATCGTGGGTCTCGCGCACACGTCGTACATTTTGAGTCTCTACAAAAATGTTGACGGCATCTGGAAGTCCGCCAATAAAGAGATACTGCTTGAACAACGACAGAAATTTGTTGTGCAACGCTTCATTCAGCGATTGACGTTGCACAAATTGTTCACGCATAAAGGCAATGACCTCTTCTCCGATGTGGTTGGCCCAAAGGAACTCTTCAAAGTCTAACGGATACATTCGTTCCACACGAATTCTCCCGCCGGGCTTAGAAAGAGTCTGATTGAGGGCAATTCCCAAGAGCGAACCGCTGACAATATAGGTAAATCTATCTTCATCTTTGAGAAACTTAAGCAGCGTCAGTAATTCAGGATAGGCCTGTATTTCATCAATAAAGACCAACGTATCATACTTGTCCCCCATCTTATCGCCAGCCACGGAACTGAGTCGCATATAGAAATCAACGGTGGAGGTAACATTGGCAAATATCCGTTCGCCCATTTTGTCTTCCAAAAGGTTGACTTCAATATAGTTGGGAAATTGTATCTGTCCTTCGTGTCGAATAATGAAAGACTTACCGATTTGGCGTGCGCCATCGATAATGAGAATCTTATTAGAATTCGATGTAAAGTACTCTTTTATAACATTTTGAATTTTTCTATTAAGCATACATCACACTTTTTCGATTATTTTACGCGGCAAAATTACACTTTTTCAAGAAAAATCGAACTGATTTTTACACTTTTTCCAATGGATTCTGGAGCAGCAAGAGGTTTCAAGTTTATTCACTTTGTTCATACTCTCCTTGCAGCTCGGCAAAGCCAAACAAGTTGTGTCTTTGCTCTCGCTTGCTGCGTCGAGACAGGTTTCAAGTTTCAGGTTTCAAAGTACATCATCATATTATCGTATTACCATATTATCGTATTATCACATTATCGCATTATCGTATTAACACATTACCGCATTATCGTATTAACACATTACC
>JAZUEE010000335.1:0-5233 GCA_045639985.1 Bacteroidales bacterium | reverse complement strand
ATAATCATATCCAACCAAGTCATAAATTTAGAAATCAGATGTTGAAACGGATACTCGGAATACTTATTTGCATAATGTGCTACATATACGGATTTTCTCAAGATTCTTATTTTGGTGGAGGATTTTCCGTTGGCAGTACATTTTCCGGTATGTCGGCAGATAATATTTCGGGTCATTGGAAAACTGGCGTTACGGCAGGATTGTTTGCCCATGTTAAAGTGGTTGATAAACCGAGCATTCGTCTTTTAGTGCAAATGGATATGAATTTTTCCATGAAAGGCACACGTACCAAACCTGATTTTCAAGCAACAGGATTAGCAAGAAAAGACAAAGTGTCATTATCTCTGGGCTATATTGAATTTCCCATACTGTTAAGATTACGTTTTAACAGTTTAAAAGCAAATAATGAAGGCTTATGGCTGGATTTTGGTCCAACAATCGGGTTCATGCTGTATCAAAACCATGTCGTTCACCAACATATAAATACAGGTTCAGGGACTGGAAGTTGGGGTTCAACTGATGATGGAGTTTATAACTTTACAAAGTATGACTTTTCACTCTTAGGTGGTCTTACCTATGTCTTTAAACGTCATCATGGATTATCATTAAGATATAGTCATTCAATTCTTCCAATAGGAACGCCAACGTGGGAGGTCAAAAACGGGATGTTTAAACAGCATTACAACTCCACACTTTATTTAATGTATTCTTTTCAGTTTTAATTATTTAACGAGCGGTACGCTATTCCTTCAAACTTCGCAGAAAGTCAGCGTACTTTATCAGATTGGATGTTTCCCGTCTATCTCATATCATTCACCTCCACATTCGGATATTTTGTCTTGTCAAACACAAAATAACTGTCGGAGAGTGTCACATTGGTCTTGAATTGTTCGATATAATAGGTATAAATAGTACCATCCTTGTCGTACATGGCAATACGGATAATCTGGTTGTTGCCCTTATTGGCATATAAACGGATTCGATAATATGATTGTGCAGTTTTTGGAGTCAGGTCAATGAGCATGGTCGGTTGACCGTTAATCGTCTCGTCGCGAATATATTTGGCCCTGAAATGTTTATCCCAATTTTTGAGCAGTCGTTGCGGGTTCATCATATTGTCATCATCCTCAGGATCATACTCATAAATAGAGACCTCATTGGTAGATTTCTGATAGTTCCAGATAGACGTGCCGTTGCAATAGAAAGTCTGTCCGTTATAAGAAGTATGGTATTTATTTCCCTTAATGGCATAATCTCCCTGAGAAGTGCTCAAAGTTTTACTGTCTTTGGTAGTTTTCAAGGTATAATGAAATTGGATGGAGCTATAACCCTGGTATTTGGCTGAGATTTTCTTTACAATTTCAGTAGCGCCGCCGTCTGTCGTCTGGGCATTAAGACCAATAAGGCAAAACAGGCAAAAGAGAGAAACGATATATTTTTTCATCTGTACGATATTTTAAAATTAAAAAGACCCGAGTATAACGATGGAAAAAAGAGGTTATTGTTTAAAGAGGCGAACAAAAAAAAGACCGCTTGAAGGCGGTCTTTTTCCGTTATGTTAAATTATCTATTAGATAATACCTTGAGCTAACATAGCTTTTGCAACGCGCATGAAACCAGCGATGTTTGCACCCTTAACATAGTTGATAGAGCCATCAGCTTGTTTACCATATTCAACACACATATCATAAATATCGTTCATGATTTTGTGTAATTTAGCGTCAACTTCTGGAGCTGTCCAGTTGATGTGACCTGCGTTTTGGCAGATTTCAAGACCAGAGGTAGCAACACCACCAGCGTTTACAGCTTTACCAGGAGCGAATGGGATACCTGCGTTTTGGATAGCAGCGATAGCGCCAGGTTGGCAACCCATGTTAGAAACTTCAGCAACATATTGAACGCCGTTAGCGAGAAGTTCTTTAGCGTCTTCTTCAGCCATTTCATTTTGGAAAGCGCAAGGGCAAGCGATATCACACTTAACTGTCCAAGCCTTCTTGCCAGGAGTGAAGATAGCTTTTCCTGGGAATTTGTCAGCCATATCTTGAACTTTGTTACGACGAGAATCACGCATAACAAGCATATAGTCGATCATTTCTTTGTCAACGCCGTTAGGAAGTTCGCAAACGCCATCAGGACCAGAGAGAGCAACTACCTTAGCACCGAGTTCAGTAGCCTTTGTAGCAGCACCCCAAGCAACATTACCGAAGCCAGAGAGAGCGATTCTCTTGCCTTCCATTTTGTCGCCGTTTTGTTTTACCATGCGTTCAACATAGTAAATAGCGCCGAAACCGGTAGCTTCCGGACGGATGAGGGAACCACCCCAACCATAGGATTTACCTGTCAAAGCACCCGTACTGTGTTCGCGAGCAAGTTTCTTGTAAGCACCGTAGAGGTAACCGATTTCACGACCACCAACGCCTACGTCACCTGCAGGGCTGTCTTGGTCAGCACCGATGTTGCGCCACAATTCATACATGAAAGCTTGGCAGAAACGCATGATTTCAGCATCAGATTTGCCTGTAGGATCGAAATCAGCACCACCCTTGCCACCACCGAGAGGCAGATTGGTCAAAGAGTTTTTGAAGATCTGTTCGAAACCTAAGAACTTCAACATGGAAACGTTTACTGCAGGGTGGAAACGAAGACCGCCTTTGTATGCGCCGAGAGCAGCGTTGTATTGTACACGGTAACCTAAGTTCGTGCAAACTTCACCTTTATCGTTTACCCATGTAACACGGAATGTGAAGATGCGATCCGGTTCAACGATACGTTCAACGATCTTTGCAGCTTCGAATTCAGGATGTTGGTTGTAAACGTCTTCGATAGTTACGAGGACTTCTTCTACAGCCTGCAAATACTCTTTTTCGCCTGGATGTTTGGCTTCCAGGTTAGCCATGATTTCACTTACTTTCATTTTACTATAATTTAATTTGGGTTAGTAAACTGTTTTGTGCTTTTTTTGAAAGCGGCGGCAAAGGTATAAAATTTATCTTCATCCGCAACCACAAAAAACGTATTCTTTTTCCTTTTGAAAAAATATTTTTTTATTGATGAATGCCATTCAGTTACTCTGCTTCAGTTTCGTTTTTTGCCGAATATTTTACGTAATATCATGGATGGGTATCCGTAAAAGATGGCGGCAAAACAGAAAAAAGTGTTGAGCAGACTGATGCGTGTGAAGTCGCGGGCCGGACGGAAATGCGACACGCGCTCCTCGGCGGGAGGATAATAGACATTGATGGGCAACGGGATGAGCTCTATGTTGCGCCACGCGGAACGTACCAGCAATTCCAATTCGGCCTCATATCTGGATGTCATCAGACGCATATCGCCCATCTTCTGAAGCGGATAGAGCCGAAAGCCAGTTTGCGTATCTGGAAGGTAATGGGCCGTCTGCACCATAAACCAAAAATTCGAGAACTTGTTGGCGAAGGTGTTCTTCTGGGGCATGTTCTCCTGCTCAAGATTGCGGCTCCCGATGAGCATGGCGTCTTCATTCTCGTCAATGTATTCGGCAAACAGCGGAAGATCGGTGGCAAAATGCTGCCCGTCGGCATCCATCGTGATAGCATAACGGAATCCCTGTTTCATAGCTTCGCGAAAACCCGTGGTCAGGGCCGTGCCCTTGCCTTTGTTGGGTCGGTAGCCGACAACCTGCACCGGTTCCTTTACCTGCGACAGCAATTCTTCCGTGTTATCCGTGCAACCGTCGTTCACAACGATGATGTTGCCGCAAAACTCTGCCACGGAACGCACCACATCGACTATCGTTCCCGCATTGTTGTACGTGGGAATGATCACGCAGATGCCGAGTTCCTGCAAAAGGTCTTTGTATTCGTTAGGCATAATAGTGGTTTTCAAGTGATTAATGAACGACAACGGTAATACTCAATTTGGCAAAAACCGTGTTTTCATCCGAAGCCACAGCTTTAACCTTATATGTATTTTCCTCCACATTGTCCCAATCAAGTGTATAGCGCACCTCGGAATGTTCGGTGGGCTTGATAAGGTTCAGAAATTTCACATTTTTGGCAGCAGTCATGGAGCAGTCTCGCTGTTGAAGATACGAAAACAAATCTGTTGCTATCTGCACGATGCAGACGCCGGGAGTAATCGGATCATTGGGAAAATGACCTGTATATATGGGATGTCGAGCGTTTAATCGGATGTCGAACGCCGCATGCTGCGCGGTGATTTCTTCTGTGAGGATGGTGAAAAGGTCGTCTTTGAACATATATTATATATTGTAAGGAGTGAGAAACTACGCGATAGCATAGCGGTAAGTCGATTTTTTTATGAGTTACCGCTGTGCTATCCGATGGTTGTGGCCTGTTTGTTGGGAAATATCATATTATTTGAACAGAGAATCCGACAGCGTAGTATTTACTTTTTTTTCACTGAACGTGATTGTCGTGACGTCGCCATTGACTTCGTGCATCGTAACTTTTTCCGCCAAATGCGTTTTTCCGTCCAAGGTGATTGTCATCTTGGAGTAATACGTTTTGATTTTTTTACTGACAGGCGTGAGGACCACCAGAATCTTTCCAGTTTTGCTGTTTTTATAATAACGAGCTTTGAAATTGGCATTGTCCGTTAAGAAACTGCCGTTGATGGTGCTGATAATCAGTCCCCCCATCTCGTTAAGCATCTTATTGGGGTTGTTGACCGTACCTTTCGTCGTTTTCAACAGCACCTTGCCGTTACTGAAAATCACGGACATCGCCTTCGGAGAGGTGTATTCCCAGCGCAACTGTTTGGGCGAACGGTAGCAAAGTTTGCCCTTTTGCACGATCTTGTCCGTCAGCAACGCGGATTTTTTTTCCTGCGTAAACTGCGCACTCAACGTCTTGAGTTCCTTGTGCGACTTTTCAATACCGGCCACCAACGCCGTTTTCTTCTCGCCCGTGACTTCTACGTCACTGGACGTCTGCGCAAATAGCTGCCCGCAGATAAACAGTATGCCAAGGATAGTGATGATACGATTCATATTATTAATGCGATATGTAATTGAGTTGTACGAACACCAACTGCCAATTGTAAATTGTTAATTGTCAATTCTTAACTATAAAATAGACTCCCACCATGACGATGACGACGCCTATCCAGCGGGTGAGCGGTATGGCTTCGTGAAAGACGAAGTGGGCGGCGAGCAAACCGATAACGTAACTGATGGAGAGCAAGGGGTAAGCCAAACTGAACTCATAATGTTTGAGCACGTACATCCATACCAACA
>JAZUEE010000334.1:0-2224 GCA_045639985.1 Bacteroidales bacterium | reverse complement strand
CTATGCCGAGCGCTTCCAAAGCGATGAACGGACATTGTTGAAAATCGGCGTGAACTACAGCACCGCGGCACGGAACATCAATGAATGGAAAATAAAGTAAATGTGCAAATCTGTAAATGAACGCCATACAATGTACAATTGACATTGGCTATTAGCTTTTGGCTTTTAGCTATTGGCACTATTCCCTTCTTTGCGCTCTCAAAAAATAATTATGAAAAAATTATCCTTGATTCTCATCATCACCACTTTCTGTTGTCCTCTTTTTGCCAATCACCTATATCCCGAGCACTATTCTTTGAAATCATCCAGATTCTGTTTGGACTGCGACACAATCCAAGCAATGCCTAACGTGAACATTTGGAAAGAGCTGATTGCCGCCTTTAACAAGAAGGCATTATACAACGATGACGGCAGCAAGCCAGAAGATTTGAGTTACACCTTCAAACTCATCAACAGCCAAAACTCCCAATTGCCGGAAAACATGTCCAGAGCCATCGCCATTGATGACAACGGCGTAATCTGGATGGGCACTGACAATGGCCTTGCCCTGTACGACCACGGGAAAATGACTGTACTGAAGGCTGACAATTCTCCTTTGGAGGCAAGACATTACAATGAAAACCTGACCTCAACTATTTTCAATATGATTGCCGATAAGCAAGGCACCGTATGGATTATCCAAGGTTGGAATGTGTTTCGTGTAAAAGACGGTCAATGGGAGAAATTCGACACCTTGAACTCCCCGGTACAATGGGGCAGGAATATGTTTGTTGACGACCAAAACAACGTATGGATAACCTCCTGGGATGGCGTCTGCAAATATGACGGCACAAAGTGGAGCGTGGTGGATACCGCCAATTCCACACTTCCAACCAACAAAGTTTTAAGTTTCAGCATTGACCGCCAAAGCCGCCAATGGTACGGGACATTTTCCGGGAATGCGCTGTTTGATGGTCGCAAATGGACAGACCTTCGGCAAGACAAGTCCATCTTGGGCAAAAAATATATAGATGCAGCATACCAAGATGCCAAAGGCAATATGTGGTTCACTTTCTTTGCAGACAGGAAAGACAACAAAGGCGGCTTGTCTATGTTGGACACACTCGGGAAGTGGCACCATTACGCACCCAGCTGGACAACTTGCCTGGAAAGAGAAGGCGTCAATGATTTCCTGTTTGACGAGTCCAGACAGCAGATTTGGATAGCCATCAACACCATAGGACTGGCGATGTATGACGTAGCTCGCGACAAGTGGGAAATCTACACGCCCTCCAACTCAAAACTACCCAGCGGATACGTTATGCGATTAACGCAAGACGAGCAAAACAACATTTGGGGCGCATCCTTTGGCGGTTTTTTCAAAATTGTTCAATAGGAATCATCGATACGCCACCTGTTGACAAAAATTGCGCAGGGGGCCTACTGTTGTACAGGTTTTCACACATCTCATTCTCAGCGAGTTATAACACCCGATTTCGACCTATTGAACTTTTATCGGACACTAATAGAAAAAAATGTATTTTTGCAGACTCTCGTTATAACGATACTTTTATGGATAATAAAATTCTGTATCACGGCTCTGATAAGATTATTGAGTTTCCGCAGTTAGGCTTTGGAAATCCGAAAAACGACTACGGATTAGGTTTTTATTGTACGGAAAGTTTGGATTTGGCCAAAGAGTGGGCTTGTACAGAAAATCAAGATGGATATGCCAACAAATACTCACTAAATATGGGCGGTCTGACCGTTTTGCATTTAAACAACGCCCCCTACCATATCCTAAATTGGTTATCCATATTATTGGAAAACAGGACTTTTGTCCTATCAGAGGGTTTGCCTAAAGAAGCTCGTAAATACCTTTTGAATACATTTTTGCCTGAATATAAGACATACGATGTTATCATCGGATATCGGGCAGACGACTCCTACTTCTCTTTTGCCAACGCATTCTTGAACAACACTATATCTTTGGAGCAACTTCGCAAAGCTATGATGTTAGGAAATTTGGGAGAGCAAATCGTATTAAAAAGCAAGCACTCTTTTGACCAGCTCTCCTATATGGAATGCATTCCCGCAGAAAGTTCTACCAATTTTCCAAAAAGAGACATACGAGACAAAGAGGCGAGAGATAATTTTCAAAAGGAAAAATCCAAAGCAAAATCAGCGGACGGTATTTATATGATTGATATCTTGAGACAAAAATGGACAAACAATGACGCACGCC
>JAZUEE010000333.1:0-10989 GCA_045639985.1 Bacteroidales bacterium | reverse complement strand
GGAGCGATAGTTCCTCTAAGATCAGGTGTACCATAATAGTTGGTGACTTGAGCTGTTACCTTATGACCGAATTGGACGTTCACGTCAGATTGTTCAGTAACGTTGTTGATTTGATAATCGGCAACTGGACCAGCATTGTTCACATCAATGAGATAATATCCATCGGCAGGTGTGATGTCAGCTGTATAATCTGTACCGTAATCAATCCAGGAGTCGTATGATACAGGGGCAACTAACAAGTCAGAAGCATCTGCATAACCCTTACCGGTAAGGATATTATAATGAACATTAACGGTATCTTTTCTGAAAGTAGCTTTTAAATAATAGTTTGCCACAACAAGAGAACCCGTTGTATAGCTGTAAGTATGATCACCATTGTCAACAACATCGTCAGTAACGTCAACCATATCTTCTACATTCATTCTGGCCATTTCTAAGCTATAGAGATGATAATGAGGAGCAGCGGCAAAATTAACGGTTACAGGATCCGGATCAATCAAAGTATCTGTAGCAGCTGGAATAAATTCACCAGGAACATCAGTGTAAGCAGGATTGTAATTAGCCACAGACTTGATAATGTGATATTCAAGTTTGTAGTCAACAAATACATTGTGAGGTTCGGTAACACTATCCAGAGTGTAAATCATAAAGTTGGAGTTGTATGGATCTTCGCTCATTACCTGAACATCGTCAACCCAAACACCGGCAACGTGATACATCGTATTAGGAACGATAGCCAAATTGAGATTTTCCCCATAGTTGACAGAAACAACACCGTTAGGAGTAACTGTACCGTTTTCACCAGAAGTAACCGTAACGTCAACAACTGGATAAACCTTGAAGTTGGCAATATTGAATCCTAAGTTACCAGCCAAGCTCATAGCGTGGAATCCAAAGTTGTAAATACCGTCTTCTGCAACTGTAATGGTTTGCATTACCGTTTCATAATCGGTATTGTTGAAATCGTGGTTAGCCACTTCATTGGTCATAGCAGCCACATTGGCGCCAGCACCATAGAACACTTCGAATTTTTCATTCAAAGAACTGTTGGCTCTATAATCATAGTAAACATTGTATGTACCAGCAGGCATTTCAATGCAAGGGGTAAACATCCAATCGTTAGCAGCCAAAGTATCGTTGAACGTGTAAACGATTTCAGATTTCTTATTAATATCCATAGTGATACCGTCATTATTGGCATCTACTACGTTCCAACCCTTGTTAACAAGGTCTGCGCTTAATGCAGGAGTATAAGGAACGGTTTCGGGTTCAAGTAAACTAACGATGATAGGTTCAGCATCGTTGTTTTCTTCCTTCATATCACCTTCCATTTCTACGTATGCATAAACAGTGTTTTCACCATCTTCAAATACTGGAGTTGTATTGAAAGTATAGCTCATCTTTTCGCCAGGAGCCAGGTTGCAGTTCACGGTTTCGCTAACTGGTTCTTGTGTATTAATCACATAGTTGGCAACAAAAGAAGTAATGGTAGCTGCACTACCGGCATTTTCTACATTGATAGTAACTTTGGCATCGCTTTGGTCGCAAGCCCAAGCAATAGGATCAATGCTGTTAATAGCCAAGTCTTTTTCAAATACGACTTGTTCAACAGTGATGTCATCGATATAAGTAGCATTACCATATTCACAAATACCTTGGAAAATAAGGTAAACACTTTCACCAGAAACTGGAATCATTGCTTCATATTCATACCAACCGGTAGTGGACTGTACTGGTTCAAAACCAATATATCTATGAGCATGGAATAATTCAACAGCGGTTTCGTCAACTGTACCAGTAGTGCTGGCATAAACTTTAACACCTTCATTTGCTTTGCTTGTTCCAGCAGCATTTCTATTAACCCAAACACTAACTTTACAAGTGTTGGCTTGAGGAATAACAAGAGCAGGAGAAACCAAATTTGTAATAGTAGTTGCACTCATATCTGGAATCTTTGCAGAACCAGTTCCAGTATGTACTGTATAAGATTCTCTTTGCCATAAAGATGCACCAGGTCCGCTTACGTGATAATTTTGCCAGCAAACTGGAGCAAATGTATTGTTTTCAAAACCTTCAAAATAAGGAAGTGCAACAGGAACACATTCAGTAAAGAATGTATAAGCATCACTCCAATCGCTGGTTTCGGTTTCGCTGCAGATAGCACGAGCATAAACATCATATTGGGTAGCAGGAGTTAAACCAGTAATAATTGCCGTTAATTCTTCTGCTACAACGGGTGTTCCTGTTTCAATATCTTCGCCATGCAAAACACAAACCACTTCATAGCTCTGGGCATGTTCAGAAGCAGCCACAGTTACGGTAGCATCTGTTGTACCAGGAACTACAGAAGCAATAGATGGAGTTACGCAGAAAGGTACTTCGGTAATTGAAATATCATCAATAGATACATAATAAGGAGTACCATTAAGCTCAGCATAAATGCCAATATAATAATCTCCTGAAGCAGTAGGCGCAAACGTACCTGTCAACTTCACAAATGATGAACCAATGTTTGTGCTACTGACAATAGTATTTGTCATTGCACTGGAGGTATTACTTGTTCCGTATGCAACCTTCATAGAACATCCAGAAGAAGCATCTTGACGGGCATACATTTCAAATACATATTGCTTATTCGCTTCAAAATGCATAGGAATATACATCCACTGACTGTTGCTCCAATGTAAGTATGCATTCCAAGAACCCGTTCTTGGAGTTCTATTATACCCTGTTTCCGAAGTATTGGCAGTCCAAGAATAAGAACCCGATACAGATTGTTGGCTAATACAGCCGGCAACGGCAGAACCATTTGTATAACCATTTTCAAATCCTTCAAAATAAGGAGCAGTATATGCTGCGCAAGGTGTCATAAACGAAACTGCTTGTGACCATTCAGAGTAATCACCTTCTCCGCAATTGGCTCTTACGCTAACAGAATAAGTTGTACTTGGTGCCAAAGTGAAAATTGAAGCCAAGTCAACAGTGGTTTCCGTTTCCGGTACGGTTCGAGTTTCTTCACCAATCTTCAATTCGTATGATTCGGGAGTGCCCGGAGTTTTGGGTGTAATCGTTGCTGTAGTTCCTTCAACAGTAATGGTAGGTTTGGCACAAGTAACAACAAGAGCAGGACAAAGGTCAAATTGAATATTGTTACGTTGAGCAACAACATTTCCACTTTGCGAAGAAGTAGGATTATAAGCACTATTATCGGTATTGGCATACCAAGTCTTTATCTGACCATTCGGAACATTATGTACCTTATAACTTGGATAAGAAAAAACATAACCTCCTGTCTTATCTACAAATACCAATGCAATATTATCAGAACCATTATAAGCAAAACGGGTATCCAAATTTATGGTAGTCCATTGATTAGCACCAATATAAACATTACCGCTAAATACCTTGTCTGTACTACTTACTGGAATATAATCTGATCCATTTGCAAAGGCATCCTTTGTCGTATGTATCATATAAACATCAAGATTTCTTGTCACAGGATTAGATGTGGCATAGAATTTAATTTTATTTATATCTCCAGCTTCACCTATTTCAGAAGCATCAAAAATTTGTTCTGACAAACTATAATTATAATATGGATAGGTTGGAAAACCAGTGTGAGTAATAGTTCCATTTCCTATAGCCACTGTACGACTACCAAAACATTCAGGTGTAGTAAAGCTAACCGCTTGTGACCATTCTGATTGATCACCTTCACCGCAGTTGGCTCTTACACTAACTTCGTAATTGGTATTAAGTTCCAAAGTGAAAATAGATGCCAAGTCAACAGTGGTTTGGGTTGCTGGTACAGTTTCAATTTGGTTACCAATCTGCAAATCGTAAGATGCAGGAGTGCCAATAGTACTTGGTGTAATGGTAGCTGTAGTACCATTCACAGCGATAGTAGGAGTACCACAGGTAGGAATAGTTTCAACCAATACATTGTCAATGGCCAACAAATAATTGCTTGACTGACCTCTGAATACGATATAACCTTGTGCATCGGTATTCAACGTATTGAAATATACGGTTTTGTGTTCAACAGCTCCGTCCGTTGAATTATTGATGGTTTGCACCCAAGTGATATTTTCAACAGAACTTAAATCGGTTGTGAAACCAACTTCGATTGGACCACAATACGAATTGGTAGTACTTTCTTGTGTGAAATCAAAATTCAACATCAACTGATTGGCAGGAGCAGCAATTTTAGGAGTTGCCACAACAGCAGCATAATTTAAGCCTAAGAATTTCGTAGTAAACTGAGAATACGTACTATATGTATATACGTATGGATCATTTGTAGAAGAAACAATTGTCCAGCAAGTTGGGAATGTATTGGCAGCAGTTGACTCGAAGTTTTCTGTATATGGAAGGGTTACTGATGGACAAGCTGTAGTAAATGTCTTTTCTGCAGACCAGTCACCATAGCTGTCTTCACCACATTGTGTACGAACAGAGAATGTATAAGAAGTAGAAGCATCCAAACCTGTCAAAGTGTAGGTCTTAGCACCTTCCACATCAATAATGTTTTCACCAACTTTAACTTGGAAATTATTTACAGCTTCATCAGCAGTCCAAGCAAGAGTAGCCGAATTTTCCGTAATATTAGAAACAGTCAAATTGGCTGGAACAAATGGGCAATAATCCACAGAAAGATTGTCGATATACTGATATTGATCAGCATTGTTTACGATTTTGAAATAAACCTGACGACCTTTCAAGTTGTCGGCCATTGGAACAACCACCTGAGTATAGTTGCTACCGCTTTCTATTTCACCTGAATAAATTTCGGCAAAACGACTTGCATCCGTACCTCTATAAGAAGCCATCACACTGAAGTTACCATAACCTTTTACATCAAAAGCAAGATAAGTGGTTTCATCGGAAGGAATGTTGATGGCCGGAGTCATAATCCAGGCATTACGGTCAGAACTATAAGCATAAGCACCGCTAAAACCAAATCCGTCAGCATCCCAACAAGTAGGCATACTATAACTATCAAAAGTTTCTGAATAAGGAGCATCAATGGCTGCACAACCTGAAATAAATTCATACGTTGTCCAAACACTTTGATTTTCTTCATCGGCAGGGTCACATAAAGCTTTCACACGCACATCATATGCGGTAGTGGCCAACAAACCGCCAAAGGTAGTTGTTGGCAATGCGTTTACATTAATGGAAATCCATTCATTGTCACCAGCTTCGGAAGGTTTGAATTGAACCAGCCAAGCGGTTTCTTCACCACTTGGAGTCCAAGTCAGCGTGGTGGAATTGGAACTATTAGAAGAAGCCACCTCAGTCACAGGAGCGCAGATACCTGGAGTAGTAAATGCGATTTCTTTGAGTATGCTTTCATTATTTTCACCACAAATGGCTCTCACGCGAACCATATAGTCAGTCTTCTGAACCAAATTCGTTAAATTGTAAGAAGTAGCGTTAACTTCAATAGGCATCCAATCTTCTTCATCTGCTTGTTTGTATTCCAACAAGAAGTTGGTTTCGTCTTCATTACCAGCAGCCCAAGTCAATTCGGCAGAATTTGGAGTGATATTTTCCACGTTCAAATCCGTAACCGCTGGACAAGCTTCAATATCACCGCAAATTGGGTTCACCCTATTAATATCAAATTTCAATACATTGCGATTTGTTGTGGAGCCTTTTGATCCGGAACTTGAAGCAGGATTTGTATAGGACACTTTGCTTTGTGTATCATTGTAATGATAAATGGCTCTTGTTTCACTTCCTGAATTAACATAGAAAGAACCTGAACCATAACTACCATTACCTTCATAGTAAGCAACTACTAAGTTTCCTCCAGTATATTCAAATGGCGTAGTGAAAACAAATTCATTCCAACCTGATTGATAAGCATAAGAACTTGGTCCAACATAAACTTCTGTCAGTTCAGATGGGTTGATATAATCGGTATTATTACTGAAGGTTGCCTTGTCTGTATTAGCCAACCAAATTCTAATGCCACCTGTTGTAGTTGACGCCGGAGCAGATGAACATTTGAAACTTACAGAATAAATGGTTCCGCTTGTAGCATTAATTTCATTAGCATCCACAATTTGTTGTGAATATGAATAATTATATAATCCATAGAACGGAATATTCGAATTTGTTGTGGCATCGTCTTCTGTACCACATACTATATAATCTCTTTGAGAGTCAATAACAAGATCTTGGCAATCCACAGTAAAATCCTCGCCAGTTGTCCAAGTGCTGGTATAGTCGCCACATAAGCTTTTTACACGCACATTATAAATACTGTTACCTTGAAGGTTATTCAACGTGAGCGTAGTGCCTTCAACATATTCAGAATACCATTCTGTGTGGTTATTCAGTTTGTACTGTAACATATAAGCATCCGCTTCACCGGTCCAAGAAACAGTAGCGCTGGTGCCATTCACTGTAGCAAGTAGTTCAACAGGTTGAGAACAAGGGGTTTCAATTAATGAGATATTATCGACAGCGGCAGGGAATTGTTCACCACCATTACCCTGGTTTGCCCACATAAATACGAGTGTGGCATCACCAGCCATATCGGGAGAAATAACAAAAGTAGTAGTAGTCCAAACATTTGTATTACTCAATTTTGCCAAAGTAGTATAGTCACCATTTTGCTCAATCATGACCTGCAAGTAGTCATTACCGGCTTTACCATTAACACGATAATCAAAAGACAATACAGCACCTGCTGCCGGAATCACGATGGCGCGGGAAGCTCTTACTACGGAACTTACAGAAACATTATATTTGTTGGTTACGCCATTGCTGGAAGATATGTACAATTTATTGTCGTTAAATCCTTGAGCTTGGCCTATATACCATTTATTGGTATTATTGGCTCCGCTATTATCAATGTTCCATGCGGCATTTTCGGCAGGATCATCAAAAGTAGCTGTCCAAGGAGTAACAGCAGGTTCTACATCTTGAAGTATGTAAGAACCATCTTTCAGAGTAGCGACAAACAAGCTGTTGTCATTAATCGTTCCTTTTTCAAGAACTTTTGTATTGGTAAAACCTCGTTCACTGAAAACGTGGGTTACGCCTTCTGCAAACACATTACCAACGGCCATTACTGCGACAAACAGAATGGCAACTAAAGCTTTGGCCCCTTGGGTGAAAGCTTTAAAATTGTAGTGCTTTTTCATAAAAATTGTTTTTAATTAATAATAAGTTGTTTATATTTAAAAAATACTTTTCTTGCAGAATAGTTTTTTCTATATAAAAAAACGTGCAAAGATACATTTTTTTTTATACGGAGTAATTTTTTCACACAATCATTCATCATTAACCTTTCTCCTTCTTACATGCCCATACTTTTCACCAATTCCTTCACTACTCACCAATTATCACATTATTTAGTACTTTTGCCCGCTTAAAAAAATCACCTATGAAGTCATACCTTAAAATCCTATTTCTCTGCATTGCCGTAATATTTGTCGGCTGCCACAAAAAGGACAAAGTAGCCAGTCCTAAACTGACAAAGGAGCAATCCACTAAAATCAAAAATGTCAATATAGAAATCGGCCGTTACGAAAAAGATTTGTTTGCTTTGGATGTCAATCACTTGTCAGATGAAATTTCTAAACTTTATGGAAAATATCCTGAAAACCTCATCGCCAAAGACAGTTGGAAAAACGAACAAATGATAGCTGCCTTAAAAGGTTATCTCACAGATCCAACCATCAAAGCCGTGTATAAAGAAGTGGAAAAACAGTATTCCTCTTTCAATGATGTCACCAAAGAATTACAAGATGCCTTTAAAATCTATCTCACCCATTTTCCAGATGATGCCATTCCGAAAATCTACACGTTGGTTCCGGGCATGAATTTCGAAATGCCCTCGGTTTTCGGTTATGACAACGATCTGTTCGTATGCATTGACATGTATTTGGGCAAAGATTTCAAATACTACGCATACGCGGGCATGCCTAAGTTCATTAGTGAACGCTGCGAACGAAAATACATTGCCACCGATTGTTTCACCAAAGGACTTGCCTACAAACATCTACCCGAAAAAACTTTGATCTCGGGATTAGACTATATGCTTTTCGAAGGGAAAAAACTCTTCCTCACGCAAACCTGTTTCCCAAATAAGAAAGAACAAGATATTATCGCTTACAATGACGAAAAATATGAATGGGCCGTGAAATACCAACCCCAAGTTTGGCAATATTTTGTGGAGAAAAACATGCTCTATTCCAAAGATGAAGATGTAGTTCGCCGACTGGTTGATGAAACTCCTTTCACCCGCGATTTCGGCAACCAGTCACCTGGGCGCCTTGGGGCCTTCATCGGACTGCAAATTGTGAAGAGCTATATGCATAATCATCCAGAAACAACCCTCAATGAGCTCTTGCAAATGACAGACTCTCAAAAATTTCTCAACGAATCCTACTACAAACCTTGACCTATTTTCTAATTTTTCATACCAAAAACGAAATTTCAAAACGCTTTTTAACAAATATATGTTAATTTTTGCGGTTGTCTATTTTTTATTTAAATAATCGTTAATTCTATTGATTATTTATTATTTTTGCCACGAATTTAAAAACACAAAACTATGTCAGGCGTAAATAAAGTTATTTTAATTGGTCGGTTAGGCAAGGATCCCGACATCAGGACCTTCGAAACGGGGGCAAAAAGAGCATCCTTCACCATGGCCACATCGGAAATCCGGAAAGACAAAGACGGGAACCGTGTGGAACTCACAGAATGGCACAACATCGTCTGCTGGCGCTCCTTGGCAGAAAATGTGGAAAAGTACCTCAACAAAGGTAAAATGATATACCTTGAGGGCAAATTGCGCACCCGTAATTGGGAAGACAACGGCATCAAACACTACATCACGGAAATTGAAGCCAGCACCTTCACCATGCTTTCACCGAAAGGAGAAAATGAAGGAGGACAAAATGTGGTGTCACAAGTACCTAACAATGCTGCCGTACAAACAGCTCCCGAGCCCACGTACGAACCTCTACCCGATGCTACCGACGATCTTCCATTCTAACCATTAAAAGTTAAAAATACAAAAGAGGGGAACAATTGTTGTTTCCCTCTTTTGTATTTTGCGGACTAAATTCTTTGCATAGATCAATGCGCCTCAAACCAACTCGTGCCGGCGTTGATATCCACATCCAAAGGAACAGATAATTGCATGGAACCGCTCATGCGCTCGCGAACAATTTGGGAGAGTTCATCCAATTCATCTTTACGCGCATCAAACACCAATTCATCATGTACCTGCAATATCATTTTGCTTTGCAGATGACGCTCGTCAATATCATGCTGAATAGCCACCATGGCTATTTTGATGAGGTCGGCGGCCGTACCTTGAATAGGAGCATTAATAGCATTTCGCTCTGCTGCTTTGCGTAACAATCCGTTCTGCGCGTTAATGTCGCGAATGTAGCGACGACGACCCAACAAGGTTTCCACGTATAAATTTTCGCGGGCAAATTTTAAGGTGCTATTCAAATATTCCGTAATTTTCGGAAAACTATTATAGTAATCTGTAATCAGTTTGCGGGCATCGCTTTGCGGTATCTGCAGTCTGTCGGCCAAACCGAAAGCGGAAATGCCGTACAGAATGCCGAAGTTCACGGTTTTGGCCGAGCGGCGCATATCCTTGGTGACCTCATCCTGCGTCACACCGAAAATGTGGGCGGCCATAGATGCGTGAATATCCTCATTGCATTTGAACGTCTCAATCATACGTTCGTCCCCACAGACATGTGCCACAATACGCAACTCGATTTGCGAATAGTCGGCGGCGAGAATGATATGCTCGTCATCGGAAGCCACAAACGCCTTGCGAATATCCCGTCCGCGTTCCGTGCGCACAGGGATGTTCTGCAAATTCGGGTTCACCGAACTCAACCGGCCTGTAGAAGTAATAGTCTGTGTGAACGTGGAGTGGATGCGCCCCGTCTTGGGATTGATTAATTGCGGCAGCGCATCTATATACGTTGACTTTAGCTTCGAGAGTTTGCGCCACTCCAAGATGAGCGGCACAATAGGATGCTTGGAGGCCATTTTCAACAAAACCTCCTCGCCCGTCTGATATTGCTTGCTCTTTGTCAGTTTCGCATTTTCGATGATGTGCATCTTTTCAAAAAGCACCTCGCCCAACTGCTTGGGCGAACCGATATTAAACGATACGCCGGCATATTCGTAAATCTGTGTTTCCAACTCTTTGAGCTCGGCATTCATCGTTTCGGAGTTCTTCTGCAAAGTGGGTACATCTACCTTGACACCCGTGCGTTCCATTTCCGCTAATACTGGCACTAAAGGCATTTCAACCTTTTCAAACAACGCCTCCAATTGATTGTCTTGAAGTTCTTTCAATAACAAAGGATAAAGTTTCACAAAGCAACTCACACGCTCCAACGCCACCTTTTGCAATTCTTTGTTATCCGCTTTCAGCGTATAATCCAAATATGCTGCGGTAATACGGTCCAAACCGTGCTGGTTCTCCGGTTGAATGAGATAATGGGCAATCTGCAAATCGAAAATCTTCACTGTCGGCTCGACCTTGAAAACTTTCAAAAACTTGTATGTCGGTTTACTTTCATACGTGACCACTGTATGGTTTCCCGTGAAAATCCATTGTATTAACTGTTGGTAATAACGATGTTCGCTTTCTACAAAATGGTAGTAGCAGGTTTGGTCGTCCAGGGCAAAGGAAAAACCGGCAATGCGGTCGTCCTGCATAATCCAGTCGAAAAAGATGCGATTTATGGTCTGTGAACCGTGAACAGAATCAATGGTATCTATTTGTTCTATTTGAGGTAATAATAGAATTGGTTCTTCCTTAACTTCCTCTGCGGGCTGCACTGTTTCCTGATTAAAAAGATCTATTTCGGTGACAGGCTGTTGCAGGGACAAATCCGTAAAAATACGGTTTGACAAAGCTTTGAATTCCAATTCATTGAAAATAGCTTTGAGTTTTGCAGGATCTGGACCTTTGTAGGCCATCTC
>JAZUEE010000332.1:0-3645 GCA_045639985.1 Bacteroidales bacterium | reverse complement strand
TCTCAAGGTAATTGTAACCCTTTGCATTTACGTGTTTGGAAAGTGCGGTGCACTGGTTCGGGCATCCTGTGATGCAGACGCCGCAACCTTTACACTTTTCAGTGTCAATGATTAAAGCTCCTTTAAATGCCATAATTTTTTAATTTAACTAGTTATTAATTTGGTTGTTAGATGATTTTTCAAATCAAAAAAAGCGACCGCAAAGATAGTAATTTTTTTGCTCTCCACAAAAACTTTTTTCTTGTTTTTGCCACCGCGATCCCATTACCGTATTAATGAGGATAACGTGTTAAGATATACTTCGGAGTAAATATCCCTATAATTCCGGCTCAACAGATGATTGTGCCAAAGCATTATGAAATCGCCCTCTACGGCTTTACACCTTGTCAATAATCTGCTTATAAGTACATTACATTCTTTTGCGGATAGTTTCATATAGTCTAACAGAGTGCCGTCCATAACAATTAACGGATGCTCTGTGATGTCCGTGGAACAATCGCGTTTGACATCATAAAGAAAATAAGGGTGACAAGTGCCGCAACGAAAACCGGCTCGCTCCGCATATCCTAACGTGTAGTCGTGTTGGATGCCGGCATTTTCTAAAATTTGCAGCGTGCTTTGGGTTGTATGGTCATCGGCATTACACGAGGTTCCCTGTAAATCAAAGCGCAAGTAGTGTTGCCGCGATTGGACGATAGGCAGTCCTAAGACATTTTCCAAACGTTTTTTCTCTTTAATAAATTGCTCTGCCTGATTGTAACTATCATAGCCGCCATGCAATCCGATTTCCATGTTGGCAGATAGGATTTGTTCGACAATATCGGCGACTCTTTTGTCAAAAATATCATACGTGCAATCCGATTCGTTCGTCGTCAGTGCTTTGAAAAAGAATCGGGAAGTTAGGTGATGCTCTGCGGATTTTTGAATAAGCTCTTGTATGGCAAGTATATACGGGTCGTTTTTAGAATCTTTACGCCAATTCCCGTATTCTATTAAAGATGTTCTGACTTCGTATAAGTTTTTGTTAATCAACAAATCACGTCCGAATATGGATTTGAATGCTTGAATAGGATTCTTAAACCTAAACAAAAGGTCTATATCGTGTGTTGGAATAAACTGATAATCACGTTTTTGTATATAAATATCGGGCTTTAAAAAAGTCAGAATCCATTGGCGCAGCAAAAGGGCATATTCGTCCACAAGGGGAACGTCAATGCAATCATACTGTTTGGCCAAACTGTATTCATATTGAAATCGAGCGTGTTGGTCGCGCGGTAAATCTGGATACTCTTCCAACCGGGATAAAAATATAAAACTCGGAGTAACAATGTCATACGGAATACGCAAGTTGTTTTCTTCTAAAGATACATTTCTCGCCTCAACAGAAAGATCCGTTTTGAATACGGGTACGTCAACATTCTTGTCCGCTGATTTGATTAGAGTAGGGTGGGCTTCGCCCGACAAAAAAAGTGCATATTCGTCATCCGAAAAAAGGTTCACCGCAAGGTTGTAATTGTCTGCAAACGTAACCGTCAGCAATCGATTGGAAATTTCGAACTGAAAGTCAACGATGCCATTTACCGGCAAGGCCACTTTTAAAAGATGCGATAGGGTATATTGTATAGCATTTCTCGATATCATATTCTGGATTTGAGCGTGCAAATGTACAAAATTTGTAAATTTGCCGCCTTTTGAGTAAATACCTTGGTTAGCGTGAAAAATCAAGTTTTTTTCGTCTGAACAAGGTGTGTTGATTTTACTATCTTATTGACTATAAGTAAAGAAACATTATCTATATGAAGAAATTTTTATTATTGGTTCTGATATCCTTTCTGCTGATGCCTGGCTTGCAAGCCCAGAAAAAATACGAATATGTCAGTTATTCCCATGATGCGATGAATGTTCGTATCTATACATTGGACAATGGATTGAAAGTGTATCTTTCGGCCTATCGTGATGCGCCCCGTATCCAATGTCTCATTCCCGTTCGCGTGGGCAGCAAAAACGATCCGGCGGAAACGACTGGCTTAGCGCATTATTTGGAACATTTGATGTTTAAGGGAACCCCCCATTTCGGCACGATGAATTGGGCGGCGGAAGAACCTCTGCTCAACGAAATCGAACACCAGTTTGAACTTTACCGACATACGCACGAATTGGCTGAACGGGAACGAATCTACCATATTATCGATAGTCTTTCATACGAAGCGTCTCAATATGCCATTCCCAACGAATACGGCAAAATGATGAAATATATTGGCTCACAAGGTACCAATGCGGCCACATCCAGAGATTATACGGTGTACATAGAAGACATTCCCGCCAATCAGTTGGAAAATTGGGCTGTTATTCAAGCCGATCGCTTTCGTCATCCGATTTTCCGAATTTTCCATACGGAATTGGAAACCGTGTATGAGGAAAAGAACACGTCGTTAGCGAAAGACAATCGAAAAGCGCAGGAAGCGCTACTCGGTTTGCTATATCCCAATAACGCATACGGCAAACAAACCACGTTGGGCAGTTGCGAACATCTTAAAAATCCATCCATTACCAATATCAAAAACTTCTATAATACTTATTATGTTCCCAACAATATGGCTATTTGCCTGGCCGGTGATTTTGATTATGACGAAGCCATTGCCGTTATAGATAAATATTTCGGCCAACTGACCAATAAGCCCATTCCTCATTATGTGGTTCCGGAAGAAAAACCTATTATGCAACCTGTTACGAAAGAAGTGCGCGGTTATGAAGAAGCGTTTTTATATTTGGCTTACCGTCTGGATCTGCCGGCCAACGATCCGGATATCCATACGGCGGAAATGGTGGAAAACATTCTGTCCAACGGCAAATGCGGCATGTTGGACCTTAATGTCAATCAAAAACATTTGGCCGCGAATACGTATGGCTATGTGTTAGATTTGTGCGACAACTCATCGTTCTGCTTTGGCGGCAAGCCCAATGACGGTCAAACGTTAGAAGAAGTGAAAGATATTTTGCTGGAGCAAATTGAGTTGTTGAAAAAAGGAGATTTCAACAGTAATCTTTTAAAAGCCGCTGTCAATAACATGCAAGCCCAGCAGATGCGCCAGTTGCAAAGCAATCGCTCGCGTGCCAACGCGATGGCCTATGCTTTCGAAAACGATATTGACTGGTATCGCGCTTCTCAAAAACTTGACTATTATCAAAAAGTCACCAAAGAAGACATCGTAAAGTTTGCCAAAAAATATTTCGGAGACAACAATTATGTGGTCGTTTACAAACGTCAGGGCGAGCCGGAAGAAACGGAAAGAGTGTCCAAACCTAAAATCACGGCAATTCATGTCAACAGAGATGCGGAATCTGACTTTTTCAAGAAAATCAAAGCCAACGAAGTGAAGCCCATAGAACCTGAATTTGTGGATTTTCAGCAATCTATCACCTTTGATAAGTATAAAACGGTTCCTATTGATTATATACATAATGATGAAGATCAGACTTTTACTTTGAAAATGATATTCCCGGCAGGTGAAATGAACCAAATCCTTCTGTCATACGTCCAAGAATATCTGAATCGAGTGGGTACTTCCAAGCTGACGGTGGAAGATATTAAGAATCAGTTTTATATGCTCGCCTGCAATTACAGGATTTCGGTGTCCGACGAGG
>JAZUEE010000331.1:0-2718 GCA_045639985.1 Bacteroidales bacterium | reverse complement strand
ATTCCAATATGATGATACAGAGCGAGGGGTCGCTCACGGCCGCTATTTGCGGTTTTAACAACGATGGCGGAGACATTACCAACTGCTACTACGATAAGCAGCTCTCCACGCTGAATACCAATACTTTGGCTATGGGTCTGCTAACCCGGAATATGACCAGCGGCTCTTGGACCGACTTGGGAGGACAGTTTACCTATACCAACGGTATCTACCCCTATATTAATGGTTTTGACATTAGCAATCCCTCCGTGGCGATGTCTGTGATTCCGCTTGTCTTGCAAGCAGTGTCTGACGTTAACTATGATGATGTGGAGCATCTTGACAAGGATTTTGATTTGGGAACCCGACCGGGTGCTACTTGGTCTGTTGACACTTGGAACGACTGTATGAGTGTTGATAATGCGAATCTGAAAGCCACAATTAACAAGGAAGGTATTGCCGACTTGATGGTGAAGATGGATACGCTGTCGCGTACCTACGTGCTGATACCCCATAAAGCCCCTTTCTTGGGCAGTGCTGAAAACCCCTTCTTAATTGAAAACTTGGAACATCTAACTACTTTTCGTGACGGTATTAATGGTGGTATGGACTTTATCTTCCGCCGTTTTAAGGTGGATTACAGCAATTTGGCCAATATCCATTGGAAGCAGGTGAACGACATTGATATGGTTAGCGTACCCAATTGGACTCCAGTGGGTACATCCTATTTTCCATTTATTGGTCATTATGACGGTGGAAAGCACGAAATAAAACATTTGACCTATACATCTGGAAGTAATAGGGCTCTTTTTTGTTATTCAAAAGGTCATATCAAAAATTTGGGAATTCGTGATGCCAACATAGTAGCATCTTCCAGTGCTTCTTTGATAGCTATAATGTTAGGTGGTTCTGTGGATAATTGTTATAATACTGGAAAAAATGCATACTTTGAATTTACGTCCACATCTGGTGGTATTATTGCTCAAGTTTCATCTGGCGTTTCTAAAGTTGTAACAGATTCTGTGGTTATCTCTAATTGCCATAACGATTGTGATTTGCTTCTTAAATCTGGATCTGATATCGGAGGTGTAGTTGGATATGCGTTTTCTAAGTATGCTATTATAACACGCTGCCATAATAGTGGAAATATTACAGCTACTTGTGCAAGTAAACCATCTTGGCGTGGTGTTGCGGGTGTGTTGGGACATTCGGAAGGAAATACATCGGGAGGTAAGGTGAAAATTTCTTTTTGTTACAACGAGGGAGATATTTATTCTGAATGGACTTTTCTTGCTGGAATTGTAGGAGATGCTCGTAATACTGATATCTCTTATTGCTTTAATACAGGAAACATTATGCTTAAATACTCGGGACGTCTTGATTATGTAGCAGTATGTGGCATTTCTGCCTATGGCAATACAAACCCTTTTTATTGCTTTAATACAGGTACAATAATGAATTATGCTTACGGCTCATATACTAATGTAGTAGCTGGTATTAATGAAAATACCTCAAACCATTGTATGAATGCGGGTAATGTTTTTGATTATGGTTTAGTTTCTAACCAATTTTGTCTGTCATCGTCTGCCTCTTTATCCTATAATATTGCACGAGGTTTCGGTTCTAATATGAAAGTGGCTCAAAATGGCAACTACTATTACGATATGCTAATGTATCCAGAGAGTACAAGTTCTTACGGCTATACTACGGAACAGCTTATTGGCCCTGCTTCTGTATTGAAAGCAAAACTGGGTACCACACACTGGATTTACGAAGAAGGAATGTACCCTCGTTTGAAGTGGACCGATACTTGCGAATGGGCACGCGACATAGCCATAGCTGCCTGTACACCGGTATTATTCCAAACTTCGGCAGAGGATGTTGACCACGTAAAACCAGGTGTGAAACTGTTCGGCTGTGACAGCTATGTGGTGTGGAAACAAATACCGCAAGAAGAGGGTGTTCAGGGTGGTTGTCTGTTTGTGAATTTGGAAGAAGATGTGCAAACAATGGCATGTTCGGATAATGCCATTACGCCTCGTTTGAACAATAGCTGCCTTGGATCTACGACCATTGGTGCCTATATTCACGATACCGTATTAGTAAAAACCGTTACCTTGCGTCGTTATGTGGAATCCACCAAGGATACTTTGACCATTGACAATTTCGCAGATTTGGACTCGCTACGCAAGGGGGTTAATTCCAATGAGGCATTCTACTATAAGGAACATATTTTGCCTCGTTTTGCGGATAGTGTTCATTTTCGTGTGACTGCGGATATTGATATACCGATAGAAACCAATTGGGAACCAATTGGAGGTAAGGATTTTGGTAGTAAATTTTGTGGTAACATTTTGGGAAATGGACACACTATTTCCAATTTAAAGTCGAATTTCACCTATTCTGGTTTGTTTGGAACTTGTACAGGTAAGTTAATTGATTTACATTTGACAAATGTGAACATTACTGGCGGTGCCTATCGTGGAGCCCTTTGCGCCAAATTGCTCAATGGCAAGGTCAGCAACTGTACGGCAGAAGGTTTTATCTCTGGCGGTAGTACTGCTTCGTTAAATATTAACGAATTTTATACGGGCGGTCTCGTCGGTTGGTCCGCTGGTAAGGACACCATCCTAAACTGCGTGAATAGGGTAACGGTCAACGTAACGGGTACCTATTCCTGTTCGGGCGGTGTCGTGGGTTATGCCAATACCAATACACGGGTCATCAACTGCCACAACG
>JAZUEE010000330.1:0-2986 GCA_045639985.1 Bacteroidales bacterium | reverse complement strand
ATTGACGGTGAAATTAGTAAATACAGCACCTGAAGTGAGCTCGTCTCCATTGGTGCAACTGTAAATTTCTTCTTCGTATGGGTCCAGAATTTCAAAGGATGTTTCATAAGCGTAGGAACCACTTGACCATTTCATGCTGATATTGCTCATGTCGCAAAGACCAACGGAATAGGTTGCTTCGAGGTTTCCGTTAGGAATGGTATAGGTGCCCACTAAAATGTTGTCGCTGTAAATAGAAATAGAGTTTCCGTTCCATCCGTCACCATAGCTGTCGTGCAGGTTGAGGGTGTATCCGCATTGTTCGCTGAGATTGCAGATTTGTGTGGTGAAGGAGCGTACTTCGCTATTGCTACTATAATCACTGCCATCGCAATTGGCCCGTACATAAATATCATACGTGAAACTATTGTCAAGTCCTGTAAGAACAAAAGGATTGTTGTCGGCAATGGTAGTAAGACCGTTGCCAGGAGTGAAACCTGTGGTATCGTATTCGATAATCCAGCTGGATGCGTTATTCACATCTGTCCAAGCAATGGTGGCGGAATTGGCTTCGATATTGCTGATAGTGACGTTCAGCGGTTCCATGCAAGATGGGGTGAAATCCAAAGTAAGGTCATCAATTCGGTATGTGCTGCTATTGCCGTTGGAAACCCGGAAAGCGATGTGCTTGCCATATCCGGTATAGGCGGCTAAAGGATATATGATGTATTCCCAATCGTTTAATGTGCTGGCTGTCAGCGTGTCCAAAACTTCAAACGTTGTGACATCATCTTTATCGTCCATTACACCGATTTCCATAATGACGGATGCGGATGATTGAATCATGTAGAAAGTCAACATCAAACTGCTTGCGTCAATATCATCACCTAAAGTCGGCAGAATGGCGATGTCGTAACAGTTGGGCGTGTAGTGGAAGTCCAAAGAGTTGGGGGCACTATGGAACGAACCGTCATATACGTATGGGAAATGGTTGGGATCGGAGGTGAGCTTGCTCCAACAATCTGGGAATTTTTCCGCATCTGAAAGACCAGAATAGTTATCTTCGTCAAAGTTTGTAAACCAAGGAAGGTCATTGGCCGTGATGGGGCCGCAGTCTGTTTTAAAGTTTACGGAAGCCCAGGAACTTTCACTTCCATCGTCACAAAGAGCACGCATTTGGACTGTGTAATGAACGTTGGGACTGAGCGAGTACAAGGTGTAAGGACTATCATAAACAGATCCTTCTTCAGTCCAGTCAGCATCGTTAGAAGCTTTGTAACGAAGTTCCCAGACGCTTTCCTGATAACCGGGAATCCATTCGATGTCGGCACCAGAGGAGGTGATATTGGTCACCGTCATATTGGGTGCTGCACATTCGCCTTCGGAGCAATAGTGGATTTTGACATTGTTGCGGGAAGAATAAGAGGAACCCGATTCGACGGGGTAGGTCGGATCAAGATTATAACTGTCAGAATAATGGGCAATGGTCATATAACCATTTGTGCTATGTGTGTTGAAAACGTATGAACTTCCGTTGTAATCTCCCGAATTGTCATCAACAGCTACGATGAGGTTGTCGATGCCGTTATATTCGAATGCGTTGTCGAAGTCAAAACGATTCCATCCTTGTGTGCAGTTTAAGGCACCTGAATATACCAGTTGCAGACTATCGAAAAGTTCATAGTCGCTGCCGCTGCCGAAATTGTTTTTAAAAGTATGTCCCAAGTAGATTTTCACATCGTTTTTTTTCGTGGAAGGGGAAGTATGCCCGTATTGGAAACTGATGCCTGTAATGCGGTTGGCCGTGTTGCCCATTTCTTCCGCGGTGAAAATCTGTTGGCTGTAAGTGTATTTGTAATAGTTGTTGACGGGGAAGTAATAACTTGTTCCAGTGCCATTTCCGATGGCAAGGTCGCCTGATACGAGGCAACGTGTGGTGAAAGAGCTGTTTTGCCAGTCGCTACTGCCTTCATCGCAGTTGGTCATGATGCGAATTTGATACTCCGTACTCGGTTCAAGACCGCTCAACAAGTAGCTGTTGTTTTCAGTATAAGCGCTTTCCCAGTTTTCTTCTCCGTTAATCGTATATTCTAAAATGAATTCGTAAGGGGTTCCGTAGAGGCTGGGAGTCCAAGATACCATAGCGGAAGAACCTGTGATGTTCGAAATTTGTATGCTACTCACCGTGCCGCAGGCGGGGTCGTTCTCGCAAGGGATCCAAGTTAGCACCGGCAGTCCGTTGTTCAAATCGCAGAAGTCGTATTTGAAATGATTGTCGAGGTCGCTGAGAAAATTCATGCTTTGCATATAAGCTAAGGTCTTGGTAGTGCCGTTGCCAGCGCTATTACCGCCTGAATATGTGGAGAAACAGTTGCTCACACTGCCACTGTACCCGCAGATGCCGCCTGTTCCATCACTGCTGTTGATGGATCCTGCAAAGTAGCAGTTGGAGCATACGGCCCCTTGACTGTTGCCGCAGATGCCTCCGATAAATTGCCCTGTTAAAGTGCCGGTTGCTATGCAGTGTGAAATATTCGTGGTGCAGTAGCCGCTGCTTTGCTTGTTGGGGTATGCCGCACCTACTATTCCGCCCACATTGTTGTTGGACGAACTGTTGACACCTTGTATCTGCCCATTAATAACCATACACTCACTGATGTTGACAGTTCCGTTGCCGGAATTGGTGTTGTTGCCGACAAATCCCACTATAGCGCCCATCATACCCTTTGATATGGTCGTTGGATTAATCATGATTAGCGAGTCAATGGAACCGGGATATTGGAGGTTGCCGAATAAGCCAGCCTGGAAATAGCCGCTGTTGTCGCAATACATATTGTAAATAATATGTCCGCCGCCGTGAAAAGTGCCGCAAAATGCGCGAATAGTACCCGTGATTTCACCAGTTGATTGCGTACAACCGCCGATTTTAGTCCAATTGTTGGAGTTGTCATCGTCTGCATTGAGCCAGATGTCTGCTTCCAAATGGATGGTTTTGCCTGAAAAATTG
>JAZUEE010000329.1:0-2961 GCA_045639985.1 Bacteroidales bacterium | reverse complement strand
ATGCTTTTGGCTGTGTGGACAAGGAAATCTTTGTCTGGTTGGACGAGGTGGGGCTCTTTCAAGGCATCTTCAATAGGCACATGGGAAATGTTCGGGTGGCGATAGACTACGAGGTTGCCATAGAGTTTTTCTTTGACCAGCTCGAATGCTTTGACGCCGAACTGCGTGGCAAGGATGCGGTCGTAAGCCACGGGCGTGCCGCCGCGTTGGAGGTGTCCGAGGACGGTGACGCGCACGTCGTGCTCGATGTTGAGGTCAAGAAGCTCTTGGCGAAGTACGTCGCCCACGCCGCCGAGCTTGATATGGCGGTCTCCTACGGCTGTGGGCGCGTTGCCGGTGACTTTCCCATCGGCTTTCTTGGCACCTTCTGCAATCACAATGTTGCAAAATCCCATGCCGTCTTTATAGCGTGTTTCGATTTTTTTGGCAATAACCTTGGGGTCGTATGGGATTTCTGGAATAATGCAGACTTCGGCACCGCCGGCAATGGCTGTGTGAAGTGCTATCCAGCCGGCATCGCGCCCCATGACTTCCATAATGAACACACGGTTGTGACTCTCTGCCGTGGTCTCCAGTTTGTCAAAGGCCTCTGTGGCAATTTGCACGGCTGTTTGAAAACCAAAAGTGAAATCCGTCGAAGATAGGTCGTTGTCAATGGTCTTGGGCACGCCAACCACGTTGAGTCCCATGTCCATCAATTGCTTGGATATGGCTTGCGAACCGTCGCCGCCAATGTTGATGATGGCGTCAAAACCGAGCGCTTCGATTCTTTTTTTCATAAGGGCGGAACGGTCTTCTGTAATCCACGAACCATCCTGCTGCTTCACCGGAAAATGGAATGGGCCGCCTTTGTTGGTGGTTTTGATGATGGTGCCGCCTTTAACGTGTAAACCGGATACCATCAGGTCGGTTAATTCCACAATCTCCATTTCGTCTTTGAGGATGCCGTTAAAAGATTCGATGCATCCGAATATTCGCCATTCTTCGTTGTCGGAATGAGCTCTTTTCACTATGCCGCGAATAACGGCATTCAATCCAGGACAGTCGCCACCACCTGTGGCTACGAGTATTTTATGTGCCATAAAATGATTTTTAAGAGGGCGCAAACGTACAAAAATAACGTATAGATTGGAACGACTATCCGTTAACTATCCGAAGTTTTTTTCAGCTATCAATGTGAATGTAGCTCCGCTGCGCGTAGGCGCACCTCTGCGTCCTCAGCTGGTTACATTTTTTTTTTTTGCGATTTAAAAAATTATGTATTTTTGCGTCTCTTTTAAAAATTATCGCCTATAAGTAGAAAAAACAACTAAAAACATACATACATAAAAGCGTTTTTGCTTTTCTTTTGTGCCTAAAACTTCCACAAATTTTAATGTACAACAAAAAGAAGGTAAGAAAGCGCTCACGAGTGATCGTGGGCTTTCTTTGTTTGTTGTACAGGTGGTGGAAGACCTAAGGCATAATAAAAGAGTTCACGATTTTTTATTGTGTGAATTTTGAGAAAAGCAAAAACTTGAAAATTCTCAAAACACACAATACAATGAAAAAGATCTTTATTTTATCACTGATGTTCGTCTCCTTGCTTTCCCTGCGGGCGCAGACGGACTTCGCGCGCGCGTTTCCACCAACGTGCGGGCAGGCGGGCAACGTTTCCTACTCGTTCGGCCAGCCGTTTTTCCAACAATTCAGGAGTGCCACCGGCGCGGAAGTGTCCGAGGGCGTGCAGCAGGCGCAGATACTATATAATAATATAGTACAGGACGGCTGCCAGAACGCACCCGATATGATGTTGCCGACTTTTGCCGACAACACGGGATTCTTTCGGGGCTATGACAACGCGATGACCTCCCACGGCGCAATATTGCACGTGCTGCCCGCCGGACACTACGACTCCACGGATGTCGATAGCCGCCACTACAGCTGGACTTCTCAGTTCAACTACGACAGCGTGACCACCCTCCTGCTCGACGTGTGGCCCATCTACGAAGTCAATGACACGCTTCGCCTCTATGTGGACGACATGCGCGGCTTCGAGCCCGGCGGCGGTCCAGAAAACGACCGGACCCTGCCCAGCATCCACAGCTGCGACAGCCTCGTTCACTACTACGTGCTGACCTGCGGCGAGGAGGTGGCCGACGCGGACAACAATCCGTACAGCACGCTCTTTGTGGGCCCCTACTGCTGGACGCAGCAGAACCTCTATCCGACGCACTACACGGGCGGAGCCCCTATCCCCAACAGCATGATTTACTATTCTGTAGAACACCCTGATTCCGCCGCCAACCTCGCACAGTACGGCCGCCTCTACACGTGGTATTCCGCCGTGGGCCTTCCCGAGAACTCGTCGAGCGCCCCGGCCGCCGATGCGAACGGCTTCGTGCAGGGCATCTGTCCCATTGGTTGGCACATTCCGACCAAGCGCAATATGGAGTCCCTGACGGACTTCGGCGCACCCGCTTTGAAGAGCACCATCCTCTGGCTGCAGCCCGGCAACAACAGCACCGGCTTCACGGCCTATCCCGCCGGCCTCTTCAATCCCAACACGAACCGCTTCGAGAATATGCTGGGCGAGACCCGCTATTGGACGGAATCCGCTCCCACAACCGCTGTTGCTGTGAATGGCGCGATTACCAACGGTTGCGAAGAACTGCTCCTCGACAGCCAACTCAAAAACTACGGATTCTCCGTGAGATGCGTGAAGAACAATGTACGATGAACAATTACCGCATTAACACATTAACACATTAACACATTAATAACATAAAACAACACTTATGAAAAAACTACTGACTTTTTTCGCCGTGCTACTCTTGGCGGTGACGGCGTGGGCGCAAAACCCGAAGTTGAGTTATCAGGCCGTGGTGCGTGACAACTCCAACAAGTTGGTGACGAACAGCAATGTCGATGTCACCATCAGCGTGTTGAAGGCGGACAACAGTCCGCAATATACGCAGAACT
>JAZUEE010000328.1:0-9568 GCA_045639985.1 Bacteroidales bacterium | reverse complement strand
GTTTCACCTTGCACTCGAGGTTCACAGGGGCTTCGTCAATCATCGGGGCCTTGACCTGCGTGCCGCGCACGGGCGTGAGACCGGTCTCAAAGAACTTGTTGAACTTCTTGCCCGATTTCACGCCGCACCAGTCGGCAATGGGCGCCAGGTCTCGGTTCACCAAGTTGATGACGAACTCGCCGCTCTCCTTGATGAGGTTGTAGGAGTGGCGTTCCGGACGCACGGAGATGTAGCATAGCGCCGGATCGGAACAGATGGTGCCGGTCCAAGCTATAGTTATAATATTGTATTCGTCAATTGTGCTGCCGCAGGAAACCATTACCACGGGGGAGGGATTCAGCATATTGCCGGCACGCATAACACGTTTGCCGTTTTTCTTGGTCATTTTCTTGACTTTTTCCATAATTCTTGTTTTTGTTTCCGTATTTATCAGCGGAAAGGATTATAGGATAAATAAAAAAAGCGTGTTAATACTTTTTTCCTTAACACGCTTTATCTTCTCTATAATAATCTTGTACGTACTTGTTATCTTGAACAAAAACTATCAGATCACAGTTTTCTGATCACCAATTATCTACCTACAGAGAATGTGTTCTTATTGGGGATGATGAGCAGCGGCATAGAGCAGGTACTCAGAATCTGACGCATGTTGCGAGATGCCGTGAAGTCGGTTTCCTGTTCTTCGCGCATAATTGTGATAAGGTTGGCATCCAATTCTTTAGCTGAAGAAATGATGGTGTTACAAACATCGTTGTTGGTGACATTGTGTGCTTCAGCCACATATCTTACATTGGCATCGTCGCACATTGTCATAGCATTGCGAAGTTGTACGTTGACGATATGTTTGGATTGAGCGTCGTTCGGGTAGTTCACGCCGAAAAGGTAAACTTGAGCGGCGAAAAGCTTGGCCAGATAAATGGACAATTTCATCTTCTGCAAAGTCTCGAAGCTGATATCAATGGGGACGAGAATCTTGGTAAGGTCGCGGTTGATTTGGATGTTTTCACGCATAATCAAAATGGGAACTTCAGCGGCATTAATCATACGGTAGGCGTTGTTGCCGATGTAGCCCTCCTCGAAACCGGATGCACCGTGAGCACCGAGAACTATCATAGATTCTGGCAGGTTGGCAGCATATTTGTTGACTTCGATATGAGGTTTGCCTTCCAAGAAGACATTGTTTACAATGCAGTTGGGGGCTTCATGTTTGCACATAGCGTTCCATTCCTGCATTTTATCCTGCTGATGGTGCATAAAGCTTTTACCTTCATCAAATTCATCAGAGCTGTTGGAAACGCCTGGGGTTTTAACCCAAACCAAATGAATGGTGGCATTGGATTTGATGGCTATGGACACAGCGTGGCGCATAGCGGTCATTGAACTGTTGGAAAAGTCGATACCGACGATAATATTTTTCATAACATTAATTTTTAATTGTGATCTGTGAGGTGTGAACTGTGAGATGAAAAGGGAAAATGGTTGAGGATGAATGATTAAAGAGAAAAGGGGTAGTGATATTTGCAGTAATTTTCTTTAAACCTGAAACTATATTTCCCGAGGATTTTACTTGAAACTTGAAACCTGAAACTATTTGGCGTCGCTGGAATAGTTGGGAGCTTCGGCGGTAATAGTGATGTCGTGCGGGTGGCTTTCGAGAACGCCGGCATTGGTGATGCGGCAGAAGCGTGCGGTGTGCATTTCATCGATATTGTGTGCACCGATGTAGCCCATACCAGCGCGGAGGCCGCCGGCCATTTGGTAAATAACTTCATAAAGGTCGCCTTTATACGGTACGCGACCGACGATGCCTTCAGGCACGAGTTTCTTGGCATCTTCCACATCGCTTTGCATGTAGCGGTCTTTGGAGCCGTGCTGCATAGCCTCGAGGGAACCCATACCACGGTAGGTCTTGAACTTACGACCGTTGAAGAGGATGGTGGTGCCTGGAGATTCTTCTACGCCTGCGAGGAGGCCGCCGAGCATGACGGAACTGCCGCCTGCTGCAAGTGCCTTCACGATGTCGCCGGAATAGCGGATACCACCGTCTGCAATCAAAGGAATATTGTAAGATTCCAGAGCCTTATAGACATCATAGACGGCGCTCAATTGGGGTACGCCGACGCCGGCGACCACGCGGGTGGTGCAGATGGAGCCTGGTCCAATGCCGACTTTGACGGCATCAGCGCCGGCGTCTGCCAACATTTTGGCGGCTTCGCCGGTAGCGATGTTGCCGACCACAACATCCACGTTGTTGAAATGGGACTTAACGGCTTGCAGGGTTTTCACCACGTTCATAGAGTGACCATGTGCGCAGTCGAGGACGAGGGCGTCAACGCCGGCTTCCACAAGGGCGGCGGCGCGTTCTACAGCGTCAGCTGTGATGCCCACGCCGGCAGCCACGCGCAAACGACCCTGTGCGTCTTTGCACGCATACGGTTTGTCTTTGGCTTTTGTGATGTCTTTATAAGTGATTAATCCCAACAAGGTGCCATCTTCTGCCACCACGGGGAGTTTCTCTATTTTGTGTTGTTGGAGAATGTCCGAGGCTTGGTTTAAATCTGTATCACGGGAAGTGGTGATGAGGTTTTCCTTGGTCATCACAAGGTCAATTCTCTTGTTGAAATCCTTTTCGAAGCGAAGGTCACGGTTGGTGACGATGCCGATGAGGATGTTATGATCGTTTACCACAGGGATGCCGCCGATTTTGTATTCGGCCATGATGCGGAGGGCGTCGCCTACGGTTTTGTCCGGAGAAATAATGACGGGTGCGTTAATCATGCCGTTTTCGGCTCTTTTCACAGAAGCAACCTGCTTGGCTTGTTCGGCAATGCTCATGTTTTTGTGAATGACGCCGATGCCGCCTTCGCGGGCGATGGAAATGGCCATTTTCGCTTCCGTAACTGTATCCATGGCGGCGGATACGAACGGTAGGTTTAACATGATATTGCGGGTGAAACGGGTTTTCAGACTGACCTCGCGGGGCAAAACTTCTGAATAGGAGGGGATTAACAGGACATCGTCGAATGTTAGTCCGTCTAATGAGATTCTATCGGTAATAAAGGACATAAATAGTATATTTTATTTTCGCGCAAAAATATAAAAAAAGGGGAAAGAACAAACAAGAAAAACATTATTTTTGCAATTCCAAAACTAAAAAAATCAATTGTTTAATTATCAAAAATTTACGCAATGAAAAAGGTTATCCACACGGACAAGGCACCGGCTGCTATCGGACCATACAGCCAGGCTATTGAAGCAAATGGTATGTTGTTTATTTCCGGTCAAATTCCCGTTGACCCGGCTACAGGTATTGTCCCAGAAGGCATTACTGCTCAAACCGAACAAGTGATGAAGAATATCGCTGCTATTTTGTTGGAAGCTGGTTATTCTTTTGACAATGTGGTGAAGACCACTTGTCTGTTGAGCGATATTGCCAACTTTGGTGCCATGAATGAAGTTTATGCCAAATACTTCCTCGTCAATCCGCCGGCACGTGCCGCTTTCGCTGTTAGAGATCTTCCTAAAGGTGTTATGGTGGAAATCGAAACGATTGCCGTCAAATAAATAGATGAATTTTCTTACCGTTAACAATGTTTCCAAAACCGTAGGCGAAAAACTGCTCTTCAAGCAAATTACCTTCGGTTTGGAAAAAGGACAGAAGAGTGCGCTCATTGCTCGCAATGGTACGGGCAAGAGCACTCTCCTTAATATTATTGCCGGTCGCGAAGTGCCCGATGAGGGACAGGTCGTCATCCGCAACGATATTGTCGTTTCCTATTTGCCACAAATGGACAACTTCAACGAAGAGGATTCCGTGTTGAATGCTCTTTTTGATGAAGAAACACCCATTGTGCGTGCGGTGAAAGAGTATGAAACTTGCGTTACTCTTCTGGAACAGGGCCGAACAGCGGAGGTCCCGCAACAACGTATGGACGATGCCATCCTCGAAATCGACCGCTTGAACGCGTGGGATTACGAGTCAAAAATCAAAGAAATTCTTTCCAAATTCGGCATTCACGATATTTTCAAAAATGTGAACGAATTGTCTGGCGGACAACGTAAAAAAGCTGCTTTGGCCAAGACCCTCATTGCCGATACCGACCTGCTGATTTTGGACGAGCCCACCAACCATCTCGATGTGGAAATGATAGAATGGCTGGAGAACTACCTTTCCTCCGCCAATATCACACTGCTGATGGTTACGCACGACCGTTCCTTCCTTGATAGCGTGTGCAGCGACATTTTTGAACTGAGCAACGGCTCGCTTTATCATTATCGAGGCAAATACGACTATTTCTTGGAAAAGAAAGCCGAACGTCTCGCTAACGAGGCTGCCGAGCACGACCGTCTGAGGAATCTCTACCGACGCGAGTTGGAGTGGGTACACACCTCTCCGCAGGCACGAACCTCTAAAGCACGTGCTCGCATCAACAATTTTGAGAAACTTCAGGAACAGATGGATAGAAAAGTGGAGGCCGCCCCCGAAGCTTTTAAAGTCCAAGCGGAAAGAATAGGACATAAGATTTTGGAAATCAGCCATCTGGATTTTTCCTATCCGGATCAAACTATCATTAAAGATTTCTCCTACATTTTTAAAAGAGGTGAAAAATGCGGCATTGTCGGCAAAAACGGAACGGGCAAAAGTACGTTCCTGAAGATGATTATGGGCGAGGTGAAACCCGATGGCGGCAAAATCACGCCGGGTTTGACGATTAAGTTTGGCTACTTTTCCCAAAACGGGATGATTTATGCCGGCAACAAAATCGTTCTCGAACTCGTCAAGGAACATGCGGAAGTGATCCGTATGGAAAACGGTAATTACGTGAGTGCTTCGCAATTTCTTAATCATTTTGGTTTCCCGTTCAGCCAGCAATATACCTACTACGATGATTTAAGCGGTGGCGAGAAACGCAAATTGCATCTGCTTATCACATTATTAAAAAATCCTAATTTTCTCATTCTTGACGAACCGACCAATGACTTCGATATTGACACGTTGAATTTGTTGGAAGATTTCCTGATCAACTTCGGCGGTTGCCTGATTATCGTTTCCCATGACCGCTGGCTGATGAACAAACTGGTAGATCATCTCTTTGTTTTTGAAGGCGACGGTAAAATTAAGGATTATTACGGCAACTATACCGAGTACCGTTTGGCCAAAGATAAGGAGTTGCGCATCCAGAAAAAAATTGAAAAGGCCAATCGTCCGGTGGAGGAAAAGCCAGTGCGCGAGCCTGCCAAAAACAAGCTGTCATATAAGGAAAAACGTGAATTGGAGCAATTAGAGGCCGATATTGACAGTTTGGAAACGGAGAAAAAGGATATTGAAGCCAAAATGAGCGCGGGAGAGGGTTCTCCCGATGATTTTGCTCAATGGGGCAGGCGCTATGCCGAAATCAACACATCCTTGGATGAGAAAACCGAACGATGGATGGAATTGTCGGAAAAGGAAATGTGATAATGCGGTAATGTGTTAATGCGATAATGAGATGATGTAACTTTGAAACTTATGATATTCAACCAATATTTTTACTGTCCAGACCTGACGGGCCCCGTGGCAACGCTGAGTGCCGAGGAGTCTGAGCATTGTTGTAGGGCATTGCGCCATCGGGCTGGAGACGAAATTCTGCTCACGGACGGCAAAGGCACTGTGGGCACCGCCCAAATTATGGTAGATAATCCCAAGGGCTGTATGATTGAGATTACGGAAACGCATGAAGCACATGACAAGGGCGCGCACCGATTGCATCTGGCCATTGCCCCGACCAAGAACATCGACCGTATTGAGTGGTTGGTGGAGAAGTGCGTCGAAATAGGCATTGAGTCCATAAGTTTCATTTTGTGCGAGAACTCTGAACGTCCGCGCGTGAACCTCGAGCGTATGCAGCGCATTGCCATCTCCGCGCTCAAGCAGTGTCAAACATCTTGGCTCCCGCCTATGGAGCTTGTCCCTTTTAAGGAATTTTTAGAGAAGCACTCGACCACGGAAGCCGACAAATATATGGCTTGGTGCGACGATGACAACACACGCCAGTTGGCGGATGAGGTTTTTCAGCACGAAGATGTCATCCTGCTTATCGGTCCCGAAGGTGATTTCAGTCCTGCCGAGATATCAATGGCGCGTGCCAACGGTTATGGTGAAGTGAAACTTGGCAATCGCCGGCTACGAACCGAAACAGCTGGATTTTACGGTTGTATGACCATTGCCATCAATAACCTCAAATCCATCTGATCATTTCATTTTCGAAAGGCACATACCAGATTTAAGACAAATTCTTCGGGATCTGGCTTCGCCGACAACGGGTTAAATCATCGTTTTTGACAAATTACCGTTGAAATCAATTGATGTTTGTTGATGTTTCATATTAAAATAATAGTACGTTTGCATCGTTTTTTTAACACATTTATTATGAGAAAAATATACATTTTATTGGTAACCTTTTTGGTATGTGGAAGTGTTTGGGCTCAAGATATTCAGCCAGTCCATATTGGTGTGCGTGTAGGCGTTAATGGTTCGTCAATCCTTGTTCCACATTCTACTATAGACAATATGGTGTTAAAGGGCTACAATTCCCAGCAAAAGTTCAATGTGGGCGGTAGTGCAGGTATTTATGCCAATTTCAGAATAGCCAAAAATGTATCATTGCAAACGGGACTTTACTACTCATATATGCGTTTGGGACAAAGTCAGTCTTCCTTTTTTACGGACACCAACAATATCAATTATTCTATTGGATCAGATAATGACTATCGATTGCATCGGCTTCGTCTTCCGTTAATGGTGAATTATCATTTTTCCGAAGGTCCCAAACATGTGGTTGTGGGTGCCGGCCTTTATTTCGATTGCGCCCTTTCCGGCCAGTTGACGTATGATGCCTCTTTTGTCCTTCAGTCACCCAATGGAAGCAAAAGTTCTTATTTTGCCGATGGAGATTGCAATCCGTTTATGAAGGATATGAAATATTTGTACTATCGGGAAGGACAAAGCGATTATGTTCAAAAATATGCCTTGTATGAGGGTAATTTGTTGAATCGTTTTGATATGGGCGCATGTTTAGAGCTCGGTTATCAAATTTCAAAGGCATACATTGGCATTCGTGCGGACTTTGGATTTTTAAATATTGTCAATGAGAACTTTTACGGTAAAGGATTTAAGGAACGCAACCTTAATTTGCAATTGATGATAGGATATCAGATTAACTAATCAAGAAAATTAATTTTTGGGAGATAGCGAAAAAATTGTATTTTTGCCGCCTCAAAAAATAGTTGGCGTGTTCTGCTAACGGTTAGGCATCAAGATTCTCAATCTTGCAATACGAGTTCGATTCTCGTACACGCTACCACGGCGTCTTCATCAGAAGGCGCCTTTTTTTATTTCAATTCTTTCGGATAAATCAAAAAAAGTGTATATTTGCGCCCTTTTTAAATTTAATAACAATCAATTATAAATCAAATAATTAAACACACCAATGAAAGTTTATCAGACCAAAGAGATTAGAAATGTTGCCCTCATAGGCGGTAACCGCGTAGGTAAGACAACGTTAGCCGAAGCTATGGCTTTTCACGGCGGCGTCATCAGCAGAAGAGGCACAGTAGAGGATAAGAATACCATTTCCGACTACCGCGAAGTGGAATTGGAAAGACAACAGTCTATCCAAAGTACCATAATGTATGCTGAATATGAAGGCAAGAAAATCAATATGATTGACTGCCCGGGTTTTGATGACTTTGTTGGTGAAACTATCGGTGCTTTAAGAGTGATGGATACCGCTTTGATGGTTATCAACTCTCAAAACGGCGTTGACGTTGGTGCTGAAATCCAATGGCGTCATGCTAAAGCTGCTGGTATTCCAGTAATGTTCGTAGTTAACCAACTCGACCATGAAAAAGCAAACTTCGATGAAACCATGCGCCAACTGAAAGAATATTTCGGCGGTAGTGTAATGCCTTTGCAATTCCCAGTAAACGCTGGTGTTGGTTTTGATTCCGTTATCGATCTGCTTCAAATGAAGCTCCTCAAATTCCCTGCAAACGGCGGTAAAATGGTTGTGGAAGACATTCCTGCCAATCTCGCTGACAAAGCTGAAGAAATGCATAGCGCTTTGATTGAAGCTGCTGCTGAAAACGATGAAGCCCTCATGGACAAATTTTTCGAAGAAGGCACACTTTCCGAAGATGATATGATTAAGGGCCTCAAACTCGGTATCGCCAACCGTGGTACCTTCCCGGTAATCTGCGTTGCTGCAAAATCTGACCAAGGTATCGATCGTATGATGGATCTCGTAGTTAAAAACTGTCCTTCTCCAGATGAAGGCACCGCTATGAAGACCAAAGACGGTAAGGAACTTAATTATAATGCTGCAGATCCTTTCGTAGGTTTTATTTTCAAAACCGCTATCGAACAACACCTCGGTGAAGTTGCCTTCATTAAAGTGGCTGCCGGTGAAATTTTGAAAGGTGCCGATCTTACCAATACAGTGAACGGCTCCAAAGAAAGAATCTCCCAATTACTTGTTTTCGCAGGTAAGAATAGAATGGAAGTTGAAAAAGCTGTGGCCGGTGATATCATTGCCACCATCAAATTAAAATCTGCTCAAACAGGTACAACATTGGTTGCCAAAGGTGACGAAGTTATCGAACCGACTGCTTATCCGGATCCTAAATTCCGCACCGCTGTAAAAGCTAAAAATAGTGCTGATGATGAAAAATTAGGTGCTGTTTTGAATGAAATCCGCAAGACGGATCCTACCTTCTTGATGGAACAATCTAAGGAATTGAAACAAATGATTATTTCCGGTCAGGGTGAACAACACCTCAACATCGTGAAATGGATGATTGAAAAACTTAACAAGATTGAAGTTGACTACTATGCTCCTAAGATTCCGTATCGTGAAACCATCACGAAATCCGCTGAGGCTATGTATCGTCACAAAAAACAATCTGGTGGTTCCGGTCAATTTGGTGAAGTCCACATGCTCGTTGAAGCATATTACGAAGGTATGCCTACCCAAAGCAAATACCCAATTCGTGGTACTGAAACCTACGACCTTCCTTGGGGTGGTAAGCTCATCTATAATAACTGTATCGTCGGTGGTGCTATTGATGCACGCTTCATGCCGGCTATCTTAAAGGGTATCATGGAAAGATTGGAAGAAGGCCCGCTTACCGGTTCCTACGCTCGTGATATCGTCGTCAACATTTACGATGGTAAAATGCACCCGGTTGATTCAAACGAAATGGCTTTCAAATTGGCTTCCCGCCACGCTTTCAAAGAGGCCTTCACCAACGCTGGTCCGAAGATCCTCGAACCTATCTACGACGTTGACATCTTCGTTCCCGCAGACCGTATGGGTGATGTGATGACCGACCTCCAAGGCCGTCGTGGTATTATGATGGGTATGGACAGCGAAGGCTCCTTCCAAATGATTCACGCTAAGATTCCATTGGCAGAATTGAACAAATACTCCACCACATTGAGCTCTATCACTTCAGGTCGTGCTTCCTATACAATGAAGTTCGCTGAATACCAAGCAGTTTCTGCTGATGTTCAATCCGAAATCATTAAGAA
>JAZUEE010000327.1:0-7699 GCA_045639985.1 Bacteroidales bacterium | reverse complement strand
GGGGACATTTTCTTCCGCAGACGGAGTGTAGATAATCTCATTGTAGAGATTTAAGAATGCTTGGTATCCTCCATTGCTCTTGTGGATAATTACGTACGGAACTTCTTTTGCCATAAGTCCGAAAGCCATAGTGCAAATACTTAGTAATAAAAATAATTTTTTCATAATGATAAGTTTTTAGTTGATAATAATGTTTTGAGTTGGAATTTCCATTTTCGTAGCAAAATCCGTAAGCGACGTTTTCTAATCCTATTTTATTGTAAAATTAAAAAATAGTTGGTGTACTGTTTTGGCGATGTTTTGTGTTTGTTACTTGTTATATTAATATTAGTTTTTTGTTGTTGTGATTCGAAGGGTGCCAACCGCGAATGTTTTGTGCTGCAAAAGTACTATCACGCAAATTCGTTTGTCAAGTGTTTTGTAAAATTTTTTCGTACTGAATATTAAATAGTTAAAAAATCGCCATTTTTTATTTAACAATTAATAGTTAAAATTTGACTTCTGTTTCGGAGAGATTGGAGCTCTGATGAAAAATATGGGTGCTGTCTGTTGAGTATGAATGGCCTTGATTTTGTCAGTCAGGAGTATGAAAATGGGGAGATTGATAGGATGAATATTGAATGTCGGATTTTTAATTTCAATAGTGTGAAGTCCTGATTTTTTATGTACCTTTGCGCGTTTTTCTAAAAACCAATTTATAAAAGTAAAAAACTGATATATAAATAGATACTATGAAAAAAGCTATAAAATTTTGTCTGGTCTATCGTGATATGTGGCAGTCTTCTGGAAAGTACCAGCCGCGCGTTGACCAATTGAAGGAAATTGCTCCCGTTATTGTGAAAATGGGATGCTTCGCCCGCGTGGAAACCAATGGCGGTGCTTTTGAACAAGTAAACCTGTTGTATGGAGAGAATCCAAACACGGCTGTGCGCGAATGGACACGTCCTTTGCGTGAGGCCGGCATCCAAACACAGATGCTTGAACGCGCCTTGAACGGACTCCGCATGTACCCGGTTCCTGCCGATGTAAGACGTCTTATGTTTAAAGTGAAAAAAGCCCAGGGTGTGGATGTCGTCCGCTCTTTCTGTGGCTTGAATGATCATCGGAATTTGGAACTTTCTATTAAATATGCCAATGAGTTCGGATTGATTTCACAGGCCGCTTTGAGTATTACGCATTCTCCGGTCCATACGGTGGAACATTACATGGAAATCGTTGATAAATATGTGGAATATGGCGCTAAAGAAATTGGCTTGAAGGATATGGCCGGAATTGGTCGTCCTAAAACCCTGGGTCGCTTGGTGAAATGTATTAAGGAAAAATACCCGAATCTCGTTATTCAGTACCATGGCCATACTGGTCCCGGCTTGTCCATGGCTTCCGTTTTGGAAGTCTGTGAAAATGGTGCCGACATCATCGACGTGGCTATGGAGCCGTTGTCTTGGGGAATGGTTCACCCCGATGTGATCTCTGTGCAGGCCATGCTTCGCGACGCAGGTTACGACGTGCCCGACATCAATATGAACGCCTATATGGAAGCTCGCTCCCTGACACAGAAATTCATGGATGACTTCTTGGGCTATTTTATCGAACCGAAGAACAAAATATGCACATCTTTGTTGCTCGGTTGCGGTTTGCCAGGCGGTATGATGGGCTCTATGATGGCGGATTTGAAAGGTCTGAAAGACGCTATAAACCTCTCACTCCGTAATGCGGGCAAAAAGGAACTGTCGGAAGATGAGTTGCTCGTAAAATTGTTTGATGAGGTTCAATATGTCTGGCCGCGCGTTGGAACGCCTGGGTTGGTGACACCATTCAGCCAGTATGTGAAGAATATCGCCCTGATGAATATCCTTGCAGATGCGCAGGGCAAACCGCGCTATTCCAATATGGATAAAAACATGTGGGATATGATTTTAGGTCGTTGTGGTCGCTTGCCAGGCCCGTTGGCTCCGGAAATCATAGAATTAGCCAAAGAAAAGGGCTTCGAGTTCTTTGACGGGGTTCCGCAAGACAATTATCCGGATGAGTTGCCTAAATACCGCGAAATGATGAAAGAGCGCGGCTGGGATTGCGGTCCGGACGATGAGGAACTCTTTGAATTGGCTATGCACGAGCGTCAATATATTGATTATAAAGAAGGTAGAGCAAAGAAGAATTTCGAAGACGCATTGGCGGCTGCAAAGGAGAAATCCAATGTGCGCGAAGTGGTCAAGATCGTGAAACTGCCAGAGGTTGTCAAACAGGAAGTGATTGACAAGGTGCTGGCTAAAGAACCTGATGCAAAGATGATTGTGGCTCCGGTTTCCGGTCAGGTGATTTGGGAACTCGCTGTAGAGGAACAGTCTATGGCCAAACCGTTGGGAACCAATTATAAGGAAGGTGATATGGTCTGTTTTATCGAAACCTATTATGGACAGGAGGAAGTCCGCTCCCTTTATTCGGGCAAATTGATCGAGGTTGTCGCAAAACAGGGCGACAAGGTTCAAAAGGGTGATGTGATTGCTTTTGTGAAATAACTATATATAATATTGTATGGATTATATAAAACCTTTTTTGGCAGGCAAGCATTGGGTCGTCCAACTCGCCTGCCTTTTGCTTTTTGTTTTAGTCGGAGGAATTGTTTTTAGTGGTCTCGGGATGTTGGTGACGCAAGCCGTGTATCATACGATGGATATGTACAAGGCAAGCAGCCCTGCGGATTTTATTCGTATTTCGCAGGCATTCGGCTCCATCGGCATGTTCCTTGTGCCGGCACTCCTTTTTGCCTATGGCCAGGATAAAAAATGGTTGAATTACCAATCGGCCAATAAGAAACCCCATTATCTGCTGGTCAATATGACGTTGCTTCTCTCCATCGTGATTCTCCCGTTGGTGGCTGTCATGGAGCAATGGAACCAGAGCGTTCAACTCCCCGAATCGATGAGCAAGATTCAACAGTGGATGTTGGCTATGGAAGAACAGCAGGAAACGTTGCTGACGTTTTTGACTTTCGAGCATTCCAATGCTAATCTTATCCTGAATCTGATCGTGATGGCTGTGCTGCCGGCTGTGTGCGAGGAGTTCTTTTTTAGAGGAACTTTGCAGACATTTTTGCAGGAGAAAAGTCGCAAACCGCATCTCGCCATTTGGATATCGGCGTTTGTTTTCAGTGCGATACATCTGCAATTTTCTGGTTTCCTGCCGCGTTTTCTGTTAGGGGCCTATTTGGGTTACCTCTTTTATTGGAGCCGTTCCTTGTGGCTCCCGATTTTAGCACATTTCCTCCATAACGCGCTGTCATTGATAGTGATGTTCTCTTTACAAGGAAGAGGTGTGATTTTAGAAGAAGTGAAATATTCTGAGATTCGTGGGGCAAAGACTTTGGCGATATCGTGCGCGGTGGTGGCGGCTATGAGTCTCGTGTTTATGTGGAAAACGCAAAAAGAATTGAATCAAGGCCGTAAGGCATAACGAATAAGTTGTTTATGAAAAAAATCATTGTATTGTTTTTTGTGGCTGCGCTGTCCATTTTTCAGGCGCATGCTGTGTTAAAGGAAAAGAATCTGTCACAGACGTTGGGCGTGCTACGTGCCGAATTGGAGGCCTCCTACAACGATCAGATGGCTATGATGCAGTCGTTTGAAAAACGAAATGTTGAGCAACACGCGAACTTAATACGTATGATGCAGAAAAGCAATCAGATAGCGCTGATGCTCTATTCGCAAAACGAGGATTTCACCTTTGATATGGCGTATGCCTGTCAGGAGGCGACCGAGCAGTATCGTACGTTGAAAACGCACCATCTTCCTTATTCCAAAATGATGGAGCGCATTAACGCGGAAATTGAGCGCTATAACGGCCTGATCAAGTCACTGCAAGATTTGCCGCCGCGTGTGCTTCCGAATGGAGAATTGGCGAAGATCCCGGATTCAATACGTAGAAAACTGCCGACATTGGTTCTTGACACCAGCAAGATTTCGCCCTTTGTACTGGATAAACAGGGCCGAGAGGATAGGGAGGCCTGTCTGAAATATGCCACCGCTTTGCGCGATAATTACGTGAAATTGTTGGAGGGCATTGTCCGTGATCAAGAGCACTATGAACGTGTCACCAAGCGTGTGGGTGAGCTGAACACCTATGCCATGTCGCGTTATGAGAAAATACAGAAAAGCATCTTTGTGAATGGCGGTAAAAGTTATTTTGTGACGTTGCAGCGATTCCGCGCCTACTATGCTATGGCCAAAAAGGACGTGGATGACAAATACCGGCCGCTGAAAAAATCATCCGAATGGCGAGGACCGGTCATTGTGGGTGTCACGATTTTTACACTTTTCTATATCGCATTGGCCAGTTTGCTCAGTTATGTCATTATGCGCTGGTTGCTGCCAAAGCGTCTTCGTGAAAAAATCGTTTCCAAACGTAAAAGATTCTTTCTGACGATTGCTATTGGCGTGGGCATTTTCGCCTTGTCCATTATGACGGCCTATTTCTTTGTCAAACAAAACTTTATCTTGATGGCAATCAGTATGCTGATTACTTTTGCCTGGCTGATGGAGGTTATGTTAGTCTCCTTGTTGATACGCTTGAAAGACAATCAGATACGTAAAGGTGTGCGCGTGTATGTGCCTTTTATAGCCATGGCTTTTGTGGTTATTGTGTTTCGTATTGTATTGATTCCGAACAATTTGGTTAATTTGATTTTCCCTCCGATTTTGCTGTTGGCTACAATATGGCAATTCTGGGTGCTGAAACGGACGATTTCGTCACTTCCGGATAGTGACAAGGTGTATTCTGTGATTTCACTGCTTGCTATGATTGTCTCCTGTGTGGCTTCCTGGTTGGGCTTTGTTTTGTTAGCCGTACAGATTATGATGTGGTGGACGATTCAGTTGGCTGCTATCCAGACAATTACCTGCTGCTACGATTTGGCAAAGATGTACGAGTACAGACATTTATTGAGGAAAATCGCCCGTGAGAAGAAGTTGGATGTTAAAACCAAAAACGATTACGGCAAATTGTTTAAGAAGATTCAACCGAGCATGGCGAAGGGTGAATACATTGCTCAGACGTGGTTCTTTGATTTTCTTTATAAGGCCCTGTTGCCCATCGCGGCTGTTGCCTCTGTTTTACTCAGCGTCTATTTTGCCGCCGGCATTTTTGAAATGACTTCGATGTGCCGCAAGATCTTCTTATATGTCTTTTTAAACAAACCGGGATTGATTCAACTGTCCTTGTTCAAGATTTGCTTGGTGTTGGCGCTGTATTTCTTCTTCCGCTATCTCAATTATGCGGCGCGTGCCTTTTACCAGCTGTTTAAAAAACGCCGATTGAAAGATATTCAGGCACCGAATAATATGACCTTGATTAATAATGTTATATCCATCGTGGTATGGGGACTTTATGTGATTACGTCTTTGGTGCTTTTGCAAGTCCCCGGAAGCGGCATCTCCATTGTGGCTGCCGGTTTGGCTACTGGTTTGGGATTTGCCATGAAGGACTTGTTGGAGAACTTCTTTTACGGCATATCCCTGATGACGGGGCGTATTCGCGTGGGTGACTATATCGAATGTGACGGTATTCAAGGGAAGGTTGACAGTATCAATTATCAGAGCACGCAAATCGTGACCTTGGATGGTTGCGTGATTGCCTTCCTGAACACATCTCTTTTTAATAAGAACTTCAAAAACCTGACGCGCAACCATGGCTATGTGTTAGTGAAAATTCCCGTCGGCGTTGCCTATGGCGCTAATGTGGAACAGGTGCGCGCGATGCTTATTCAGGGTGTCAAACCTCTGTTGGTGAAAAATGCGGCAGGTAAAAACATCGTCGATATGAAGCAAGGAGTGAGCGTCGCCTTTTCTGATTTTGGCGATAGCAGCGTGAATCTAAACATTATATGCTGGGTGCTGGTTGAAGAGAAAATCTCCTTCGTGGCAAAAGTTAACGAGGTGGTTTATAATACGTTGAATAAAAATCATGTCGAAATTCCTTTCCCGCAGCGTGATGTTTATGTGCGTCATGTTGAAATGCCGAATCCGATGGGTAGGGAAAACAAGGAAACGCAATCTAAAAAAGAGAAATAGAAGGGTGAAAAATCGCCCGTTTTATACTGGAAAATAAAATTTTATAGGGGGTTGTACAATTCCAAAAAAAGTGTACTTTTGCCGCCCGAAAAAAAAGAACGTAAACAAATATAAATCAAAGAAAAAAATGGCAAACCACAAGTCGTCTATCAAAAGAATTAGAGCAAACGAAAGAAAAAGATTAGAAAACCGTTATTATTCCAAAACGATGCGCAACGCTCTTCGTGACATCCGCGCTATCGAAGATAAGAACGAAGCTATGCAGAAGTTGTCCGCTATGACTTCTATGATCGACAAACTCGCCAAGAGGGGTATGATTCACAAAAACAAGGCCGCTAACCTCAAATCCGGTCTCGTTAAGAAAGTTAACGCTCTCTAATAGTCCGATTACATCTCTAATTACTATACGGAGGCCCTAAAAAGCCTCCTTTTGTTGTTATGAATGCCTCAATGGAAAACTATCGATTCTCCGTCCCTATTCAAGTCCGCATGAGTGACTTGGATCCTTTCGCACATGCCAACAACGGCGCACAATGCAACTATTTCGACTTTGGCCGCAGCAGCTATTTCGAGCATGTCTTCAAAGAACCGGTTGACTGGCATACCATGGACATGGTCTTAGTGCATCTGGAACTGGATTTCAAAGAAGGTATTGAATTTCATGATAATATTGTCTGCGAATCGAAAGTTGTAGCCATTGGCAACAAAAGCGTGAAGATGATGCAGCAGTTGCGCGATGTGGATACGAACGTGGTGAAAACCACCTGCTACAGCGTCTTGGCTGGTTTTGACAGACTAACGCATACATCTTTGCCTATTCGTGACGACTATAAGCGGCTTTTCCGCGAATTTGAACAACTCTCCGATGATTAGCAAAAACAGAATCTCCGAAATCCGCAAGTTGCACTTGAAAAAGTTTCGCGATCAGCAGGGACTCTTCCTCGTGGAGGGGCGTAAGAGTGTGGAAATGCTCTTGCAATCGGGTTTTGAGACGGTAGAACTTTTTGCTACAGAAAGTTGCTATCAGGATAACCTTCCATTGTTGCAGAAGTGTGACGTGACTACCGTTTCTGTCAGCGAGATGGAACGCCTTAGCACGTTAAGTACGACGCCTGAACTGATGGCCGTAGTTCGCCAACCGCGCGACTTGCAGCCCGTATGGGAGAACGAGCCGGTGCTCGTTCTTGACCGCATCGCCGATCCGGGCAATTTGGGCACAATCGCTCGCACCGCCGATTGGTTTGGTATTCGGCAGATCGTCTGCTCCCCCGACTGCGTGGAGTTTTACAATCCCAAAACCATTCAGGCCACGATGGGCTCATTTGGCCATGTCCAGGTTCGTTATACGGATTTGGTTCCCTTTTTGAAAAGCCAATGCCAACGTCGGATTTTGGGCACTTTTTTAGGGGGAGAATCCTTGAATACATTTGAATTTAAGCAGAATGACATAATCGTCATCGGTAGTGAATCCAACGGCATTTCCGCTCCCGTGGCCGAATGTATGACGCATCGTATCACGATTCCACGCGGCCAAACAACAGGCCCGTCCGCGGAATCCTTGAACGCCGCTATTGCCGCCGCCATCGTCATGGAACGCTGGGCATCCGGACGATAAGGAGAGAAATGATGAAGGG
>JAZUEE010000326.1:0-10305 GCA_045639985.1 Bacteroidales bacterium | reverse complement strand
CCCACAAAATCCCGGCGGACCGTGGAATCCATCCAAAATCATGAACGTTTTAAATTGGGTTCAGGGGCATTTCGCCATGGACACCAATCGAATATACGTTATAGGAATGAGCTTAGGGGGTTACGGGACCTTTGACTTTGTAGCCACCTATCCGGAGAAGTTTGCGGCAGCCATGGCGTTGTGCGGAGGAAGTTCCCGTAAGGATTTTTGCGGCTTAAACAAAGTTCCACTTTGGATTATTCACGGAACTGCCGACAAGGATGTATCCATCAGCCAGTCACAACGCATTGTGGATGCTATGAAAGCATGTGGTCCCACGAACCTACTTCGCTTCGACAAATTCAAAGGTGTCAATCATTCCCAACTGGCCAAAATGTTCTACATACCAGACACATACACTTGGTTACTAAGCCATTCCAAAGCAGACTCCGTTCGTCACGTCAACACCTCTATTGACATTACAGTGGCATCGTTAGGAAACGCCTACCAAAATATAGACAGAAGTTCTAATAAAATTGTGGTCGTTGACAATTACAAACCCGCCATTCCTACTCCTACCATAGTTATGGTTGATACGGCAACGATTTCAGACGACTCGTTAGCCATTATTGCCAATGCCGTAGTACCAGAAAAGAAGCCGGTAGTTGCAAAGCCCGCGGCACCCGCACCCGCCAAGCCCTCTGTACACATTGTAAAACGGGGAGACACGCTCTCCGCCATCGCTCGAAGATACCACACCAGCGTGTCCAAGTTGTGCAAACTGAACCACATCAAAGAAGAAAGCATTCTCTCTTTAGGCCAACGGATAAAAGTTCGATAAAAGACTACGGTACCAGCGTCACCGTTCCTGTTTTTTCATAAAGAGACCTATCTGGCATCATATATGTCAGCTTATACACATATACCCCAAATGGTGCGCGGTTTCCGTTAACCGTACCATCCCACCCTTCATTCGGATCTCTTGTCATAAAAATCAAATCACCAAATCGAGAATAGATTGCAAAGGTATAGTTTTCAGAAGACACAAACGTGTTGACCGGCATGAAGACATTGTTGAAACTCAAACGAGGTGAAAACGCATTGGGGATATAGGTGTTGGGCATCTGTTGCAACATCACTTCATTAGAAAAACTGACATCATCAAAGCCATATTCATCCGTCGTCGGTTGCGCTGCAACATAGTACTTGAATTTCGAGCCCCCCTCGAAAAGAGCCGACACATCATCATGGTAAGTATTTAGGACATAGGATTCGACCGTTCCGGGAAGTGCGTTAAAATCCAAATCGGCCTCCTGTTTACGCATAACACGATAATAATCTACATCAGAAAGTGCGTCACCATATTGCTTCCATTGAAGTACATTTTCCTGTGCCGTGGTAGCTTCGCCCTGCAGTAAAATATTGTGTTCCACATTGGAATAGCCACTTTCCACATTACAGTTGTTGGTCACAAACGTTTGATAATAATAGGTATTCTTGGTAAAATCAGCAGAACGGTCTTCAAATTCATACTCGCTGACATTTTGATAGGGCCGCGTTTCTATCGGTGTAAAATCCGTAGCATTATCGCTTCGTTGCAACGTAATGCTATTAAACGGCAAAGTATCGCCACTTGTATGTACTAAGATACGAATATGGTCATTATCCACAACGGACACCAAACGTATATGGGAAAAGTCTTGAGAAGCAGCTTCTTCCACGTTAAAATCGACACGATTACTGGACGCTGAAACACTTCGATTTGCATTACGTACCCGTACAAACACGCGATAGCCAACGCCGCTTTCCAAATTCTCTAACGTATATGAATGTGTATTGGCATCCACCACATCCACCGATTGATAACTGTTACCTCCATCTCGACTAATATATATTTCATATTCACCGATTCCACCTGAAAAATTAGCATACGTACTCCAATTCACTGTCGCACTTTTACGACAATTATCTACAGTCCCCATATATAAACGCAATCCACATTGCTCATTTACGGTCATGGAGGAACTATTCAAACAAGAATCAAGAACGGCAATTCGGTAACAGCGTTCTCCACCATCCTGATCTATCCAATACGTAGTATTATATATGGTATCAATGCTTGTCCATCCATTATTTCCTAAAAAATAGGCGATATAGCCGTACATACGATCATCTGGAGCATGAAAACCTAATGCGGCTCGATTGTTTTCATCAAATGAAACACTATCTAAAACGGGAGTATGCGGCATCATTCTATCCACCAATGTAACCGTTCCCATATCGGTTCGAAAAATACAATTATCATAAGCAATACCGCCATCTATAGTTGGAAAAGAATACGTATTCGTAATACCTACAGCATAGGAAACCGTCCGATAACACACATCCGCAGTATCAATATAATTATTCACATTATTGGGAACTGACGCTATCGGGGTACTTGAAAATTGATTTTCAAACTCATATTTTTTATAAATGAAATATGAATTTCCCCAGGTATTATCTAAGACATCAGATGGCGGATTCCATGAGATAAGCGCCATCGAGCTATCGGCATTGGGCATCACCGTTATGGAGGGCATTTGCAACGTATTACTTTGCCATAGATTTCCATCCTCATCTTTGGCTTTTATAAAACAAGAATATGAATCAGATGCGGCAACTGGAATGTCACGTCCTGAATAATTACACATGGTATAACCTGAACCGGCCACAAACGTTTCCTCGTAAACACCATTTACAAAAATTTGATATTCTGTGAAATGTTCGCAATCATTGGTGTTACTCCAAACGACATGCAAAGTATTCGCATTATTAAGCTGAAGACATTGCAACGTGGGTGGTTCGTATGCAAATGCTGTTAAACTCACACAGCAAAAAAACATTAAGTAAACGAGTTTGCGCATAAATTCCTTACAAAAATTAACAGTTACCTCCAACGATGATTTGTATGAATTTATTGTGCAAAAAGAATTTTTTTGCCACATTTATTATTTGTTCGGCATCGATTTCTCTAACTTCTTGAATCATAGCGTAAAACTCCGAATCATCCAATCCATAATGATTCCAGAAGGCATATCTTTTAAGGTAAGAAACCGAATTTTCGACATCCCGTATCTGCTCTCCGAGTATATAATTTCGGACAGAATCCAATTCTTCCTCCCCCACAAGTTCATCACACAAACGCGACAATTCCTCAAAACAACTTTTCAGCGCCATTTTCGTATGTTCAATATTCACATCGCTGTTGATAACAAACAACGACTGATTTCCAAAATAAACAGAGCCGGCAGAAACACCATACGTATAGCCATTCCGTTCACGCAGGTTCTGCATCAACCGAGAGCCAAAATACCCGCCCGTAATCGTGGTTAGAATAGAGAAGGCCCGTCTTTCGGGATCCGTATAGGACAACGACGGAAGGCACAAAGAGATAGAAGACTGCACGCTGTCTGTCATCTTTTCATAAATGACAGGATTAGAATCTGCAGGGAGCAACAAATCATGTATTGATTTGGAAGCCGTACCGTTTGGAATACGCTCAAACAATTGACAGATCGTATTTTCCATCTCGGCATCTATATTACCCGTAGCAAAAAGAGTGATATTATCCGCACAGAAAGTCTTTTCTTGAAACTGCTCCATCTGAGGAATCGTAACCGCTTGTAAATTCTCCTTCGTTGAGAACTGGCCGGCGGTAATTTGTTCTCCAAAAACAGCATGCAACATCAACTGTGTATTACGAACATCCGTTTTTCGAGAATTATACTCCAAATCTTTAATTCGCACATTTTTATACGTTAAAAGATTGTCTTCCCGAAAGATGGGATGCAACATAAAATCCAAAAGTACAGGCAACACTTTATCCACATTACTCTTTGGGACAGAAATGGTAAAAACCGTTTTATCTAAAGACACCGAAACGGAATAATGCGTGCCGTAAAAATCAAAGAAATCAGCTATTTCATTCGAAGAATACTTTTGGGAACTTTCCTTCAAAAGCGAATAGGTAAACAACGCAATATGCTTTTGACTTTCGTGTAAAATTCCGATATTCAACCTGATAACGAAGTGAATAAGGTCTAAATTTTCATTATCTATAATATAAAACGGAATGTTGTTTCCTAATTTTATCTGACGTGGTTTGGGCAGATTAATTTCCGTTATAGGATGTTGTTCGGGAGCTGTCGTTCGATTTAGTACTGTCATATTAATAATTAATTATCGGATAAGGGTAATTTGTCCACGACGGGAAATTCTATCTCCATCAGGAGTTGTGTAGGTTACAATATATGGGTAAACTTCGGCTGGCAAGTTTCGCCCTCTATAGGTGCCATCCCAACCAAGTTTGACATCGCGATTCATAAAAACAAGTTCGCCTCTACGCGTATAAATAGCAATTTCAAACGATTTCGGTTCAAAACCGGCTTCCACCTTGAACAAATCATTTATGCCATCTCCGTTAGGTGAGAAGGCATTGGGAATAAAAACTTCATATTCAGCCACAGGTTCCTCTTCAACAGGTTCAACGGCACTTTCTTTTGACTCCTGGGCTTTCGTTTCCACTACAGGAATTGTCTTTGACGCAGACGGGACTGTTCCATTTGCAGACTGTTGCAACGGAGCGGATGCTACAAAACTTGAAGATATCGAAGGAATTTGTTTGACAAGCGGTTCAGAGATGTTCTCCGTCATAATCAGCGTCCCATTCTGCGCGGGGCCACTACTTGTTAAATCATTTTTTGCAACAATGGGAATAACCTGTTCGCTCGCCACCTGCCTATTATTTTCACTTGAAGCAATCCGTATCGGTTTTTGCGCTGAACATTCCTGCAAATTCTTAGTTTGAGTTACTTTTGAATGTAAGGATTCGGGCTGTTTTTCTTTAGATGGAGAAGTCGTAACTATCCATAGCGCCACCACGCCAACCACAACCGCAGGAATAATACCATATAGACAAATCCGCCGAAGCAATCGGATTCGATTGTATTTTTTCACGGATTCGTCATTCGCAATTTTCTCCCATTCCAATTCGTCAACGGGGATTGCATAATCTTTGTATATATCTTTCAGTTTCATATTCTATATTAAATTATATTTCAAAATCTTCTCCATGGAGAAATTCACGTATTTTCTTCTGTAACCTTTTTTTCGTCCTATATACTGTAACGCGCACGTAATTAAGAGATTCACCTGTAATATCGGCTATTTTTTGTTCGGGGATATCATCTATGAGATACATATTGATAATCACGCGCGCTTTATCGGGCAGCTCATTCAAAATTTGCACGAAGCGCTCTTTTGAAAGAACTTCAGCCATACACGGAGGCGTTTGGTCTGCGATTTCCTCACATTCTTCCAACGAATTGATTTCATATCGAAACCGTTTCCGATAATAATCAACCGATTTATTGACCGATACCGCATAAATCCATCCATAAAGGGATGTAAATTCTTTAACATCCTTCATATTGGTCAATATAGAGACAAAAATATCATGAAATAAATCTTTTTCATCCTCCAAATTCGCAGCATAACGATGACATACGCCTCGTACAATAGGTCCATATTCAAGATACAACTGTTTCTGGCATTGGCTTTTACCTTGAATACAGCCCTTAATTATTCTATTTTCCTCTGATGTCAACATAAAAAATCTCGCAATTAAGATGACGAAATAGGGGGTCAAAAAATTACACGTTGCATACGTTTTTTTTCGTTTTTTTGCAAAAATTTTTCCACACATGAGAAAGCTGCAAAAATCGTATTTTTTACAAAAGGATATCTTGGCGATAACTCGCAGCTTATTAGGCAAATACGTTTTCACATTCAAAGATGGTCAAGTGGCAGGAGGAATTATTTCCGAAGTTGAAGCCTATCATGGAACATCGGACCGTGCTTCCCACGCATACGGAGGCAGACGAACCAAACGCAACGAGATGATGTATCATGAAGGTGGTGTTATCTATATGTTTTTATGTTACGGCGTACATGCCATGCTCAACTTTGTCACCAACGACCGAGACATTCCGGATGCCATTTTAGTGCGCGGCATCATTCCTACTCACGGTACAGAACTCATGTTGCAGCGAACGGGAAAAACACACCTCACCCATAATTTGTGCAATGGTCCAGGTAAAGTTTGCAAAGCACTCGGGCTTTCCGTTTCCGACAACGGGCATTCTTTAGAATCCTCCGAAATATGGTTAGAAGACCGCGGACTAATCATTCCAGACGCCAAAATTGATATCACACCCCGCATTGGCGTTGATTACGCCGGAGACGACAAACTCCTACCCTACCGATTTTTAATTCAAAACGAATTCATTAATACTATTGTTTAAATATTCAATTTATGTCTAGAATTCTATTCTTCGTACTATTTCTTGTATTTATCGTCATCATGTTGGCCATGGACCTTGGCGTTTTTCATAAAAAGGACCATGAGATTAAAAATCGAGAAGCCGCTTTATGGACCTGTTTCTGGGTGGTAATGGCATTAGCGATGGCCCTACTAATCCGATTCCGTGCCGAATGGATACATGGCATCGCTACTATGGACGATTTGCTTGCCTTTATCAGCGGAACATCGTTGGAGAATCTCATCCAACAGGGCATGAACTTTGACTCTGCCCTCCAAATATACCGTAAAGAAATGGCCAATCAATTTTTGGCCGGATATTTTTTGGAAGAATCCCTTTCCATCGACAATATCTTCGTGATGATTATGATATTCGTCAGTTTCGGTATTGACAAAAAATACTACCACCGAATTCTGTTTTGGGGAATTTTGGGTGCCATCATCATGCGTTTCACCTTCATTTTCGCATTAGGGGCCTTAGTGAAAAAATTCTCCTGGATATTAGCCCTCTTCGGTGCATTACTCATCTATTCGGGCATTAAAATGTTCTTGGACAAAGGAGATGAAAAAATCGACACCGAGCAGCACCCCGTCGTCAAATTTGCCTCCAAGCATTTCCGCGTATCCCCAAAAATAGACGGGCACAACTTTTTCACCAAAATAGACGGCAAAAACTATATGACCCCGCTGTTCTTAGTGCTACTTATCATCGAATTTTCGGATATCATTTTCGCTGTCGATTCCATTCCTGCTGTATTTTCCGTCACAACAGATACGTTTATCGTCTTCTTTTCCAATATCTTTGCCATTATGGGACTGCGTTCTCTGTTTTTCCTGTTAAGCAATGTCACATCCAAATTCTGGCTGCTCAAATACGGATTAGGCGTTTTACTATGCTTCATCGGCTTTAAAATGATCGGGCACGAATTTTTCCATTTGAACATTTCCACAACGGCTTCACTATTCATCATTTTGGGCATTTTGATCGTTTCCATCGTATGCTCCTTGATTTTCCCCAAAAAAGAAGTAGTTCAATAGTTCAGCCCTCCTTTCCAATTAACAAACCATTCATCAATTTGACATGAAACTATATATTGTACCAACACCCATTGGAAATTTGGAAGACATCACGTTGCGTGCGCTTAATGTGCTAAAATCGGCAGATTTCATTCTTTGTGAAGACACTCGCACCACCAAGAACCTGCTGAAACACTACGATATTGATAAGCGCTGCGTCGCCTACCATATTTTCAACGAGCATGAGCAACTGAATCATTTCATCAACCAAATCAAAGTTAGTGAAACAGCGGCATTGGTCAGCGATGCCGGCACACCCGGAATTTCAGACCCTGGGTTTCTCTTAATCCGAGAGTGTATCGCACAAGATATCGAAGTTGAATGTTTGCCTGGAGCAACGGCTTTTGTACCCGCCATTGTGCAATCCGGATTACCGTGCAGTAGCCTTTATTTCTTCGGATTTCTTCCTCATAAGAAAGGCAAGGAATCTTTATTGAAGCGAGTAGCCGAAATGGAAGAAACCGTTATTTTTTATGAATCCCCACATCGATTGCTCAAATCATTGGAAAAAATGGCGGAAATACTGGGTGCCGACCGAAAGATATCCATTTCCAAAGAACTAACCAAAATTTACGCACACACCTTCCGGGGCACGATTGCCGAAGCGATAGAATATTTCGGGCAGAAGGAAGTCAAAGGTGAATTTGTCCTTATTATTTCACCCAAAGAATAACAATCTAATTAGGCAAACACACATATTGCTATAAACAAACAACAAAAATTTGTGTATGTTTGCGCGTTTTAAACCATTAAATATAACAAACTATGAGTCAGATAATTAAAGTTTTAGGAAGAGAGATTTTGGACTCTCGTGGTAATCCCACAGTAGAAGTTGACGTATATACCGCAGCTGGAGCAATCGGGCGTGCCGCCGTTCCCTCCGGTGCCTCCACAGGTGTTCACGAAGCTGTTGAACTTCGCGACGGACAAGAAGACCGCTTTATGGGTAAAGGAGTTTTGAAAGCCGTACAAAACGTCAACAACGTTTTAGCAGAACAAATCGAAGGTATGGAAGTTAGCGAGCAGGCAGAAATAGACGCTCGTATGATTGAAATAGACGGGACAGAAAACAAAGGTGCCATGGGTGCCAATGCCATTTTAGGAATCTCGTTAGCTGCCGCCAAAGCAGCCGCTTTTGAAACAGGTCAAGAGCTTTACCGCTACATTGGAGGTTGCAATGCCACAGTGCTTCCCGTTCCTATGATGAACATTTTGAATGGTGGTTCACATGCTGACAACCGCGTTGATTTCCAAGAATTCATGATTATGCCTATTGGCGCTCCCACATTCCGCGAAGCCGTACGAATGGGTTCAGAGATTTTCCACAACCTGAAGAAAGTGCTGAAAGGAAAAGGATATTCCACCAATGTTGGTGATGAAGGCGGTTTTGCTCCCGACCTCAAATCCAATGAGGAAGCTGTGGAAGTCATCCTCAAAGCCATTGAGAACGCCGGCTACAAACCATACGATGAAGTGTGCATCGCCTTGGACCCGGCCGCCTCTGAATTTTATGATACCGAAAAGAACGTTTATCGCTTGAAATGGTCCACCAACGAAGAACTCACTCCTGCTCAAATGGTAGATTATTGGAAAAGCTGGACACAGAAATACCCTATCATCTCCATTGAAGACGGTATGGCAGAAGATGATTGGGATGGTTGGAAACAGCTCACCAACGCTATTGGCGATAAAATCCAACTCGTGGGCGATGATTTGTTTGTAACAAACGTCAACCGTCTGCAAATGGGTTTGGACCGTCAAGTTGCCAACTCCATATTAATCAAAGTCAACCAGATTGGCACATTGACAGAGACGATGAATGCCGTATCTTTAGCACAGCGCAATCGTTACACAGCAGTCATGTCTCATCGTTCCGGAGAAACGGAAGACACCACAATTGCTGATTTAGCCGTTGCTTTGGGAACCGGACAAATCAAAACCGGTTCCGCCTCTCGTACCGACCGTATTTGCAAATACAACCAATTAATGCGAATTGAAGAGATGTTAGGAACACAGGCCATTTTCCCCGGAAAAGATTTTCCATTTAGAGGTTAATAAAGACACTTTCCCTAAAAAAAAGAGCTGCTCAAGCAGCTCTTTTTTTTACATCACAAATTTAAATCCCGTTCCATGAACATTGATGATTTGAATTTTCGGCTCGCTCTTAAAATATTTCCTCAATTTAGTAATGTAAACATCCATGTTTCTTGCATTGTAGAAGCTGTCGTCACCCCAAATTTTCTTCAAAGCGTAACCGCGTTCCAAAATATCATTCTTTTTATCCACCAACATTTCCAAAAGTTGGGATTCGCGCGTCGTAATCCTTTTCTCTTCGCCTTGAATAATAAGTATTTGACGTTTCTTATCAAATACAATACTACCTAATTCTACTACATCGTGTTTTTCCTCCTGATTGATGGTTCTTCTCAACAATGCCTGAATTCGTGCAAGCAGGACATCAATGGCAAATGGTTTTGTTATATAATCATCCCCTCCAATAGAGAGACCTTTAATCATATCTTCCTGTAAATTTTTTGCAGTCAAGAAAATAATAGGGATTTTTTTATCCAACTTCCGAATTTCCTGAGCCAGCGTGAAGCCATCCATTAAAGGCATCATAACATCAATAATGCATATATCAAATGTGTTTTTACAGAATTGTTCATAGGCGATTTCACCATTCGTTGCATGATTCACTGTAAAACCTTTACCTGTCAAATAGGTAGTCAGGACTTTACCCAAATTCACGTCATCTTCTGCGAATAAAATTTTTATAGAATCCATCGTTAATCATTTAATAAAACATCGACTATTCTGTTGTATCTGACTAATAATCAGAAAAAACGGCGCAAAGATAGAAAAAATTCGACATAGCTACAACAAAAAAA
>JAZUEE010000325.1:0-2550 GCA_045639985.1 Bacteroidales bacterium | reverse complement strand
CTGTTGCTCCAAGCTGTTGACACACCGCTTCCCGCACACGCCTCAGTCTGTGGTAGTAGGCTGACAGAGACAACCCCTGCTGCGCACACCACGCCCGCGCACTCAGACCGGACGTTCGCCGCGCCTCAATTTCCTCCCGCCATTCTACCAACCGCACCTGTTCCTTGACGGCGGCTATTTCCTTCGTACTGTTCTCACTGTTCATGATACCCTCCCATTTGCTCCATTGGAGTTTCTCGCACCGTGCTGCCCGACTGCGATTTACTCCATTGGAGTTCGTTGGAGTGTATTATACTACGGTTTGGGGGCGAGTGGTAGACGCGGGAGAATTGGGCGGTTACAAGCAGAAACCATACAAAGACAAACTACAGTGCTTGATTTGGGCGAGTGCCTTGTATGTATTTGAGTCGAGGGCACCACAAATGAGCGGCGCCCTCTAGGTCGATAGAGAAGCGATATAACTCGAACGTAAGAAATAATTATTCGATTAAGACGTTATGGGATTATTCTTGGATATAAACAATATTGTTGGCTTTGCACCATTTAATGGCGTCTTGTAATAATTGTTGATATTCAAAAGTATACCAATTCTTCCATAAGCCCATAAAATCTATAAATATTTTAAATATTGTGTCTGGTTCGGCGCCTTTGTTTTTTTCTTTTATTCTCATATACTCTTGAACTTCTTTATTTGTGAGAGTTAACAGATATTCTTCTTCTAACTTTTCAATGTCCGTTTTAAATAATGGAATAAACATTCCGGACTGTTCGATCTCCCAACAATTGGTATAATGAAAAATTGTGATCATATCCTCGGTAGCATATATTTTATAGTCGCTAATTGAAAACCACCAATATGTGACACCCGCATCAACCGAACTGGGATAATATCTACCATAGCTAACAATAGATTTTATTTTTAGAGTCATAATATATGCCCTTCCTATTTGAAATCAATAAGTAAGGATTCCTCCATACCAAATGTGAAAAGTATGAGTTGAATCATGATAGTGCCCATACATACCAGAACCATGTACTTCAGGCATACCAGAATATCCCAATACTACAGCCAAGGCTTTGGCTGCATATTGCGTGTCGGCGTATATGCCCCATTCACCTTTTCCTAAATGTTCCAATTGTCGTTGAGCATCCGAAGATTTTCCTTTGTTATATTGATATCTTTGATTGATGCTATTGGTCGCACCTGAAATGCCCAATACTGCAAGTGCTGATGCAAAGTCCATTTTCTTTCCTACCCTAATTAAACAGCCATAGTCACTAATATATGCTAATTGATAGTGCTTTCCATATTGTTTTCTCGTTTTCACATCGGAAAGTGTTTTGGTTCTCGTAGAAGATTGAGTTGATGATTTAGAAGATGAATTAGCATATATTGCCGTGCCAACAACTACAACAGTAGTAACAACTACAGCACCTATAATTACCCAGCCAACTGGATTCCAGATGTTACTACCCCCGATAGCCCAACCAGCGGCCACAGCGCCACCACCAGCAAGAGCAAGCGCAGCCATTCCGCTCGAATCAACCATGTTTATAGGATTATTCAAACAATATGCGAAAATATTGTTTCCAATAATTGATTGTGGATCTAAAACAGTATCTGCATTTATAAAACGACCAGTGTTAGAATCATAGTATCGGCTTTGTAAGTAGTACAGCCCCGTATCGGTATCGTAGTAATACCCTCTGTACCGGAACGGGTTATAAGTGCGCACGATGTGCTTTTGCACGGTTGACGCACTCGATTCCGGATGAGCAGTACATACGCCCCATGCATCGTAGGTATATGTTCCAATCTTCACACCGGATTCAGTATAGACGGCGGTAATGTCTCCTTGCAGATTCTTCTCAAACCAGAAGGTGTCAAAATCGCCTTCAACCATATTCGACGTCCGATACTGCAGACCTATGGGCGCGCCTTCTGCGTCATAGATATAGATAAGCAGTGTGTTGTTGAATGCTTCCGCCTCAATCTGCGATCCGGCAAGATAGTATGTGTGTTTGACACCGCTTACTGTTTTGCTTGTACGGATGCCGTCGTCGTTGTACTCATACGTGCTTCCGAACTGTCCGGCGTTCATCGTCATGCCCGTCAGGCGGCGGCCTTCCCACGTCAGCGTGTAGCCGTTCAGATTCAGCGGGTTGCCGATCTCGTCGTAGGTGATAGTTTGGCCGTTATAGGAGGTCAGCAGGTCGCCCCACGTGGGATCATTGTAGCCGTAGTTGACGGTGGTGTGCGTGCCGGACGGAGTAATGCCTGCGGCGGTCAGGTTGTAGGTCTCCTTGCGCAGAATGTTTCCTGCGTTGTCGTAGGTGTAAACGTAGGTCTTGTTCAGCGCGGTATTGTCTTCGCGGATCAGCTGCCCGAGGTTGTCATACACGTACCGATACTCGGTTCCGTCACTCAGGTGGATTTTCGTGATGTTCCCGTAGTCATCATACGTGTAGGTGCTGGTCAACGTTCCATTGGTTCCGACTGTGCTGGAAAACGTTGCGATCTCACCAGACGTGTTGCCGTCCGAATCCATT
>JAZUEE010000324.1:0-1965 GCA_045639985.1 Bacteroidales bacterium | reverse complement strand
TGGCAGTTTGGCAAGGGAGTCAACGAGGTGGGCGAGAGAATCCATCTTTTGGCCTTGTTCGGTTACAGCGGTATTCAAATCGTCAATTCTGCTGTTCTGTTCGTTGATAGTGTTATCTTGGGTAGAGACTGTGTTTTGCAGATTTTCTATCATGTCATTGAGTTTGCCGAGGGTGTCGCCCATACATTCCATCACCTGTTCGCAGCTCACTTCTGCCGGTGTGGATGGGGTTGTGCCGCCGCCTATGTCCGCATCGCGGAGGCAGCGGACGGAAAGGCCGCGACCCTTATCGGTAGCGTTCCAGTCCACGGTGGAGCGGAAACTGCTCAGGAACCGATACAACGCTTTGCTGTCCTCGCTCTCGGTAGCACTCCAGAAGTCGGATTCGTCGCCGAAGTCTTTGAAACTGGCGTTGAAGTAACCCGCGGGAACAGCCGAAAAGCCGGTCTTGTTTAAGGTTGTAGAATCGTGGCCGGCACAACATGCGTTGGGAGTTGTCCAGCCCGTGATGGAGGACAACGCATTGGCGATACCTCCGCCACCATCACATCTGTATCCATTGGCTTCTATGTTCACGTAGGTGGTCAGCGTGTCCCACTCCGCATCGCTCGGCACGTGCCAACCAGTTGGACAGATGCCCTGGACCTTGTCGCCTGATACGGGATAGTTGGTAGAACTTGCCCCTTTCATCATAGCAGTCCAAGTATAAAGACGGCCGTACAGCAATGAGTCAGCACCCGCACCCGTTGGATATCCTTTATCGCCATCTGTTCCCAATTTCGTTCTCAGATTCTCCTTCATCCAGCACTGGTTGCCGATTTTCACCGTGGGGTATTTGTTGCCGGCAACGTCCTTAACCTTGGATTTTCCACACTCAAATGGCTGCAGATCTTCCACTTGGTTGTTCAGTGAGTTGATGGTGCTGTCCTGAGAGGAAATCAATTTGGCGAGAGAGTCCATCTTGGCATCCTGAGCATCAAGTCTTGTTGTGAGTTGTTGCAGCAAACCAGTAAGATCGGCCGTCGGCGTGTATTTGCTCAGGGTATCCTTAATGCAATCCTTCACCTTATCGCAGTCAAGTTGGCCGGCTTTCAAATCAACAATGTCGTTCTGCATCGTGGTAATCACTGCACTGTCGGAGGTCAGGTAGTGACGGTTGTCTAATGCGCTTGCAGTCACGTAGCCGTCCGTGGTGAGGATGTTGTTCACCGTGTCCTTGATGCTCGGCTTGTTCTTGATGTAGTCGTCTTTAGAGTTGTCTGCTTGCTTCCAGTTGGCCTGCACGTTCACTTCGGCACCTGCTGCGATGCCGTGCAATTTAGCGCTGTCGGCATCTGTGTAGGGAGCTTCGGTCGCAGCCAAAACTGCGGCGTTGGAATGCGCGTGCATTTTGGCAACCGCTTCCGCCAGATTGGCTTCTGTCTGCGTGTAAGTGTCAAGCAAGTCCTTGTTGTCGTGAGTATGTGCTTTGGCCGCAATATTGGAAATGCTGTCGTAGATCTGGCCCGCCACGCTGTCGCGGATGGCGCGTTGTGTGGTGTGCAACGTCAGGTTGGCAATGCTGTTTGCATTTGTTGTAATGTTGCCCTGCATCGTTTTAATCACCGCGCTGTCGGAGGTCAGGTAGTGGCGGCTGTCCAATGCGGTTTCGGTCACGTATTTACCCATGGTGAGGATTTTGTTCACCGTGTCCGTGATGCTCGGCTTGTTCTTGATGAAATCGTCTTTAGAGTTGTCTGCTTGCTTCCAGTTGGCCTGCACGTTCACTTCGGCACCTGCTGCGATGCCGTGCAATTTAGCGCTGTCGGCATCCGTGTAGGGAGCTTCGGTCGCATTCAGGATGGCCATGTTGTCGTGAGTATGGGCTTTGGCCGCAATATTGGAAATGCTGTCGTGGATCTGGCCCGCCACGCTGTCGCGGATGGCGGCCTTGGCGGTGTGCAACGTCAGGTTGGCAATGCTGTT
>JAZUEE010000323.1:0-2289 GCA_045639985.1 Bacteroidales bacterium | reverse complement strand
TTTTACAAACAACGCCTTAGAACATATCGAAATTACGCTGTTCCAAGGCGATGTTGCGATGTTGGCCTCCATGAATGTTGGAGACAAAGTAGTGGTGAAATATTAGAGCAGCAAAAAATAAAGTGCGGCAAAGCGCACTTTAAGGAATTTGAAGATTTGGAATACAAAGTGGTGAAAACTATTAGGGAAATTCGTTAGACATATCAATTATCCCATCATTACGGTAACATTTTCTCTACCATTCGTTTCATAAATTCCATCAGTCCTACATTGTCGGTGTGTTGAACAGATACGGAGGAGGGAACAAAAATGGTAGTGACTACCTCACATCGACGCTTGAGGTAAAGTCCACTCTCGACATTAACCGTAATGTCAGCAGGTCCAGAACTTTTTGAGGCGTCCTTTCTTTCTGAAATTATGATGATGTTGTCGGCATTGGCTTTGGCCTCTTCTTCGGTCTTGCCATAGCCGGTGATTTTGATTTCACATTTTATGGAGTTGCTTTTGCTCTCTTTCAGAACGACTTTGCCGACAACGTTGGCCGCAAATTCATTGTTCGTATTCTTAAAAGTGAGTGTTTCGGTACGCACGTATTTGTGGGGAGCGTTGCTTTGCGCCTGCACCACGCCAACGCCTAACAACGAGCAGATTAGCAATACGATAGTTATTATTCTTTTCATAATCCTATTTTTTTCTAATTAGAAAATCTGAATACCTACTTCCCACTTAGGAAGGTCGTTGCCATTTTTCAAAATATTAGTAATACGATATTGGCCATAAATGGCAAACCAATTGGTGAAACCAAGACGCAGACGCACACCGCAGTTCAGTTTATACATACCATCTCTGTAATAATGTTTATCGATATTAGCAGATTTATGGTCACCAAACTCAACTTTGGTTTTCAAACGGCTGCCGGTAATCCAATCGCCATACACGCCTGTTTCCAAATAAAACTTGCTGTTAGAAAGATTGGCCAAGATGAAACGTTGGTAGAGTTCCAAATCAAACTGCGTGGTTTTGAGATTATGTTTTTTGATTCCGTTGTCATCAATTTCCATATCCGTATTCATCCAAGGTGCATAATATATGCCCGCGGGATCCTGATAATCCTGCAAAGCATACCAGGAAGAACCAAAACCTAAACGGAAACCGAGTCCATACACTCTGGCCACCTGCCAGTTGTTGACAAAACTAAAAGAAAAAGAACGTGAAATTCTGTCTGTCTGATGGATGTTTTCTGTCGGCGTCCACATCGAGGGAACCATAAAGGAAGCATTGAGGACCAAATCAAAAGAGAAAATATCGCGTCTGCTTTTTTTGTAGAAATCCATGTCCGGTTTGCTTCTATGACCACCATAACAGCCGCCGAAATCGCCACCCTTCCGCAAATTGAGCGCATAATTATAAGAGGAATTGTCTATTTGCCGAACTTTATCTTTGCCCACCACATATTTGGCATATTGTCCGTTGTACCATATATTTACAATTTGTCCCTCTTTTAAAGAGGATTTTCTAATGTAGTTCGTCGCGTCGCGCTCGATAGTCTGAGTGCTATCGTCTTTGTCAATGAAAACCTCTTTGACATCATAATCTTCAATAGTACCGTCGCCATTGGTGATGTTGAAAAAGATATTGTGGCATTCGTAAGGGTTGAGGGGAATTACGTATAGATTGCTGGCATCTTCGGCCAAATCAAAAGTATGGGCATTCGTTTTCGTGGCTGATTCGGTGAAATAGCCGGCCTGCGGCACGCCATAACCGAAGGCGTAATCATAGTATGGATAATGGTTGCCCGACTTTTCGATTTCCTCAATCAGCTGGGCCACGCTCCAGTCGGGGTGCATTTGCTTTACGCAGGCGGCAAATCCAGAGACGAGCGGGGTGGCGAAAGAGGTTCCCTGATAGTATTTGTAGTTGCCTTTGACGTCTGCCACCATATCGTGGCCACAGGCCACCACATTGGGTTTGCGACGGCCATCGGCGGTAGGACCGAAAGAGCTGTAAACCTCCAGTTTTTCCAGAGAACTGACGGCGCCCACGGAAAGCACGTTGTCGGCATCTGCCGGTGTGACGAGCACTTTCCAACTGTTGTCACCGCCTTCGTTACCCATAGCCGTACAGACGAGAATGCCTTTGCTGGCAGCGGTGCTGGCGCCTTTGGCCACGATGGAGGTTTTGCCGTCCATATCTTTCAGATTGTGCAAATCTATGCCATAACCGAGTGAGCTGCTCACGATGTGCGCGCCGTTCTGGTCAGCCCATTCCAGAGCTTCCACCCACCAGACT
>JAZUEE010000322.1:0-1956 GCA_045639985.1 Bacteroidales bacterium | reverse complement strand
TCTGCTCCCACCGCCGAACAGGTGGCCGATATTGAGCGTCGCATGAACGAACCCATCGCTGCCGACCTCCCCGTAACCTACGAGTTCATCACCCGCGACACCATCCCCGCCGGCGTGAAGCTCGACAAACTGCCCGAAGATGCCTCCGAAACCCTGCGCCTCGTGCGTATCGGCGACTACGACGTGTGCCCCTGCATCGGCACGCACGTGAAATCAACAAAGGAAATCGGCAACTTCCGCATTACCAGCACCAGCTACAATGAGGGGAGTTTCCGCATCGTATATAAAGTAGCCGAGGAACAATAATTTGCTACGGACATAATCCATATTAGAAAGCAAACGGCCCCGACTTTGGGACGAGGCCGATGCTTTCAACACGTCGTTCAACACTACATCCAATTCATAATATCCTCATCTACCGACGATATGGTTCCTAACCCAAACGTTTCCACCAAATAATTAGCGATATTCGGAGATAGAAAACCCGGCAATGTAGGACCCAAATGGATGTTTTTTATACCCAAGCTGAGCAACGACAACAACACAATAACGGCTTTTTGCTCGTACCATGCTATATTATAAACAATGGGCAGATCGTTTACATCATTCAAACCAAGCACATCTTTCAGCGTAAGTGCAATAACCGCTAACGAATAACTGTCATTACACTGTCCGGCATCCAACACTCGTGGAATCCCGTCAATTGTTCCAAGCGGCAACTGGTTATAACGATATTTGGCACAACCTGCCGTAAGAATGATGGTATCCTTGGGCAGTTGCTGCGCAAACTGCGTATAATAGGAACGTGACGGCATACGGCCATCACAACCAGCCATCACCACAAATTTACGAATATGGCCACTTCGGACAGCATCAACAATTTGATCTGATAACGAAAGCACCTGATTGTGAGCAAATCCGCCAACAAGCATACCGGTATTGATTTCGACTGGCGGTTCGCAATTTTTCGCCATTTGAACAACGGCGGAGAAATCCTTACGTCCATCCCCACCCCTATCCGGAATATGTGGGAAACCAACAAAACCGGCTGCACCCGTAGTAAAAACACGATTCGCATAATTATTGCCTAATCGAGGAGGCACCAGACAATTGGTCGTAAAAACAATTGGACCGTTAAAAGATTCAAAATCCTTGGTTTGGGCATGCCATGCGCCACCATAGTTGCCGACAAAATGCGGAAACTTTTTAAAGAAAGGATAATAATGAGCGGGTAACATTTCGGAATGCGTATAGATGTCCACCCCTGCATCCATAGATTGAACAAGTATATCCTCCAAATCCCGTAAATCATGACCGCTCACCAAAATACCGGGACGGTGACGCACACCGACATTGACTTTGGTAATTTCAGGATTGCCATATCGTTCCGTATTTGCCCTATCCAAAAGTTCCATCACCTTCACACCATAACGTCCCACGTGCAAAACCCAATCCATAAGTTCATCTTTAGTTTGTTCAAAAAGAGTGGCGGCAAGTGCCTGCTGCATAAAAGAGACGATATCCTCATCTTCAAAACCGAGATTGGAAGCATGTTCATAATAGGCAGCCATTCCTTTACAACCGAGAACGACCAGCTGCCGCAAAGCACGCAAATCCTCATTCCCAGTATTCAAGATACTCACCGAGCGTGCTTTTTCCAACAGGGCCTCTTCTCCGTTAGCATGCCAATTTAAGGCATCCATTTTCATCATACTGCAGCCGCAATTTGTGGCAGACGCGCGTTGAACAAGGTCATCTCGTAATTCAAGCCCTTGATTGATAACGTCAATCAAACGATTTTTATCAAAATTCGCATTGGTAATCGTCATAAAAAGCGTTCTTACAATAAAATGATCCACATAATCACTGGAAGATCCAAATCTGCGGAGATGGTCGTTGAGCAAAGACAAACCTTTGTCCAAATAGACAATAAGGTCTTGAAGATTGGCAACGTCT
>JAZUEE010000321.1:0-7393 GCA_045639985.1 Bacteroidales bacterium | reverse complement strand
CCAATTTGAAGGCAAAAAACGAATGTCAACCGAAGATTTCCTACTTGGATTCAGAAAAGACAATTACACAAATATTCTGTTTTAGTATAATTTCATAAAAAAAGCTTTTTTTATTCTCAACATTGGCTGTAAAATTTTCACAATATGCACGTAAAACGCGCAAAGTCATTGATTATTAACAAAATCAACTAAATTTGCTGCTCGTTCAATAAAACATTAACCCATTAAATTTTATCAGTATGAATAAAAGTGAATTAATCGATGCAATGGCTGAAAAAGCCGGTTTAACAAAAGTTCAAGCCAAAAGCGCATTAGACGCTTTCATGTGCTCTACAAGCGAAGCTTTGAAAAAAGGAGACAAAATTTCCCTGATTGGTTTCGGTACATTTGAAGTTAAAAACCGTCCTGCAAGAAAAGGCCTCAACCCAGCTACAAAGAAAGCCATCAACATTCCTGCTAAAAATGTTGTAAGATTCAAAGTTGGTTCTAAATTAGCTGAACTTTAATAGACAAATCACATATTTTTGAGAAAGCCCTGAACAAGGGCTTTCTTTATTTATATCCATATCATGAAGGAGATTTCAGACCCCATACTCAGACAAAAACTCATCGAACATTTATCCCAATTCGTCACCGAAACACGAAAAGAGCGACTTTTGGAGGTACTTAATAATCGAACAAGGCATATTACCGTTGTTTTGGAAGATTTATTCCAAACACAAAACATCAGTGCGGTCATGCGCTCTTGCGAATGTTACGGAATTCAGGATGCCTATATTGTAGAAAATCGCAATGAATTCGAGATTCACAAAGACATCAGTATGGGAGCTGACAAATGGCTGACATTACATCATTATCCGCATTCCGAACACAATATGAAACAATGCATTGAAGATTTGCATGCCAAAGGATATACCGTGGTGGCCACATTACCGGATGAAAAGAAAATCACTATTCAAGATCTCCCTATCAACCAGAAAACGGCCTTTCTTTTTGGCACCGAATTAACAGGATTATCTGACGAAGCCATCCAATACGCTGATTGCAACGCCCTAATACCCATGTACGGTTTCACGGAAAGTTTCAACATATCCAATTCCGCCGCCATCATCTTATCCAATTTTTCGGAAAGATTGCGACATTCCGATGTAGAATGGCAACTGAACGAAAATGAAAAACAAGACCTCTACTTTGAATGGTTACAGAAAAGCCTCCGCGATCCGGATGCCATGATTAATCATTTTCTGGCAAATCCTTTTTAGCAGTCATTTTCTTTTGCCAATTGACATATCCCAACACGGCAACCACTGTATAAACCACATACAAGACCGCAGTAGGATAAAGTCCCTTCCATAAATATAAGGAAACGGAAACAACTTCCACGACAATCCAGAACAACCATTGCTCAATATATTTGTGCGCTAAAAGCCACATAGCCACGATACTAAGAGCAGTCGTAAAGGCATCGCCTAATGGCGCTACACTATCCGTATAGTTAGAAAGGACAAAGGAAATAGCCATCCATAAAACAATAGAAACCGCGATTGAAATCGCCAACCACTTCAAAGGGGCATGCGATATCCCAACTTCCTTTTTCTCTGAATTTTGCGACCGATTATTCAACCAGGCAGTCCATCCATAAACATTGGCGCCGATATAATAAACATTGATAGCCGCATCCGCATAAAACTTTCCATTGAAAAAGACAACCACATAAAACAACGACATCAGAATCCCCACCGGCCAAAGCCAAACGTTTGCTTTGTATTCCAACAATATATACACTAACCCAATGACCGCGCCAATAATTTCAAGGACATTCATCATTCAATCGATTTGAGGGCGCAAATATCGTAAATTTAAAAAAGAGACGTAAAAAACAATCCGCTCCTTCTAATTATTTTAGTACATTTGCCGCCCTAAAAAATAAGATTATGGCTCAAATAGATTACGAAGGAAAAACTTATGAATTGGATGGCGACGGCTTCATGCTGAAACCGGAAGAATGGACCGAAGGTCTTGCCGCCGAAATTGCCAAAGTTGACGGCATTAACGAATTAACCGAAAATCATTGGAAAATCCTCCACTGCATTCGCGACAACTATGAAGAAAAAGGCATCGCGCCCATGGTTCGCGTAATTTGCAAAACCTCTGGACTTAAACTGAAAGAGATTTACGAATTATTTCCACTTGGTCCGGCAAGAGGTGCTTGCCGTGTCGCTGGTCTGCCCAAACCCGAAGGTTGTGTATAATATTTATTAGCTAAATCATGTCTGTTATTCAATATCTCGCAATTGCTGCTGCGATTGTCTGTTTGTGCAGCCTACTGACCTTTTTTTTAAAAGTCATACGACTTGGTGCGCCAAAGGATCTTTCCGAAAAAAGTGGTGACACCGCCAAAGGCATCGCATACTCCAACACCGTGGCCATGCTGCCGCAGAACAAAGAATCTGCCTATCTGCACATCCCCGGATACGCAGCAGGAATGCTTTTCCACATCGGCACATTTATCAGTCTCCTGATTTTTGTTCTTTCGTTTTTTCCATTTTTCAATCAATGGATTGCAAGCACGGACAAAATACACTTTGTCATTGCCGCAATATTAATTGTGACATGTTTCTGCGGATACATACTACTACTCCGTCGGGCATGTTCTAAAGACTTAAAACCGCTGTCCAATCCAGATGACTATATATCAAACATGCTGATATCGACGTTTCAGCTAATGACGATGCTCTACCTGTTTTTACCCTCTCTCACTTGTATTCAAACAACCTATTATATTGTAAGCATCCTGTTGCTGCTTTATTTTCCGCTTGGAAAACTCAGACACGTGGTATTCTATTTTTCCGCACGATACCATTTGGGATTTTTCTACGGTTGGCGCAATGTATGGCCCAAAAATGAAAAATAAAATCTTTTATTATGCAATTAGATTTCTTAGGAGCTACCGAAGAGGTTACCGGAAGTAAATTCATGCTGACCACCAAAAAAGGAGTTAAAATCCTGTTAGACTGTGGCATGTACCAGGGTAAAGGTCTGGAGACAGACAAAATGAACCGAGATTTGGGATTTAACCCCAAAGAAGTTGATTACCTGCTCCTTTCCCATGCACACATCGACCATTCAGGGCTCATCCCCTATATTTACAAATTAGGTTTTCGAGGAAAAGTATTCTGCACTCCCGCCACCCGTGACCTATGCGCCATCATGTTGGCAGACTCCGGTAGAATTCAAGAAGCCGATGCAAAACAATTCAACAAGAAAAAAGAACGAATTGACAAAGAGCCCATTGAGCCAATATACACCGAAAAGGATGCCGCAGAGTGCATGTCGCAATTTGTAAGCATTCCCCGCGAGCTCAAATTCTTCATTACAGAAGACGTATCCATTGAATTTTTTGAAACCGGTCACATGTTAGGCAGTTGCGCCATCTATATAACCTTTAAAGAAGGTCGAAAGACGCGCACACTTTGTTATACAGGAGACGTTGGGCGATACGACAAACGAATACTACCCAATCCGATTGCTTTTCCACCCGCAGACTATATTATAACAGAATCCACCTACGGAGACAGATTACATTCCACCTTGGACGATGCAGACAAACAGCTTATGCTTGTAGTCAAAGACGCCTGCACCAAACGATTGGGGAAGCTCCTGATTCCTTCTTTTGCCATTGGCAGGACACAGGAAATAGTTTATACTCTTCACCGATTAAAACAAGCTGGTGATCTTCCAGACATTGATATCTTTGTGGACAGCCCTCTTGCCTGCTCTGCCACGAATATTTATCGACTTCATGATGAGAATTTCAATACCGAGATGCGTCAATTCATGGAAAGCACCAAAGATCCTTTCGGTTTTGACAATTTAACCTACGTTCGTACCGTAGATGATTCCAAAAAACTCAACCAATACAATCGACCCTGTATAATCATTTCCGCCTCAGGAATGATGGAGGCCGGGCGCATCAAGCACCACTTGGCCAACAATATCGAAGATCCGAAGACAACCATATTGTGTGTCGGATATTGCTCTCCTACCACTTTGGGCGCGAAAATCATGCGTGGAGACCCTGTTGTTTCTATCTTTGGAGAATTGCACAAAGTCAAAGCCCATTTGGAACGAATTGACGCATATTCCGGACACGCTGATTACAAAGAACTTATTCAGTACCTTTCTTGTCAAAAAGGCAATAAAAAACTGAAGAAAATATTCATTGTCCACGGGGAAGGCGACGTGCGTGACACCTACGCCAAACATTTGAAAAAAGCAGGATTCAAACAGGCCTACGTACCCAGCTTCCTTGAAAGCCAAGAACTATCCTAATATCATTTGAAAATTGGAAAATCAAACGCACACCATATTAGTCACAGGTGCTAACGGACAACTCGGAAACTGTATCCGTGATTTAGCTATCGTTTCTCCTTACAATCAACACCGTTTCATTTTCACCGATGTTGAAGAATTGAATATATGCAACCAACAGGACATAGAGACATTTGTCACAAACAATCGCCCTGACATTATCATCAATGCTGCGGCATACACGGCCGTTGACAAAGCGGAAGACGATGTGGACAAAGCATATATGCTCAATAGAGATGCCGTAAAGAATTTGGCTGACACAGCTCGTAAGCACAACATCTATTTTGTACACATCTCCACAGATTACGTTTTTTCGGGAGAAGCATGCCATCCCTATTCTGTTGACACACCGGTAAATCCAATATCCATTTACGGAAAATCAAAAGCAGCTGGAGAAACAGCCATTATGCAAAGCGGCTGCCGTTCCACAATTATCCGGACATCCTGGTTATATTCAGAATATGGGCACAACTTTGTCAAAACAATGCTGAAGTTAAGCCATGAGCGTTCCGAGCTTAACGTGGTAAGTGATCAGATAGGAGGGCCAACCTATGCTGGAGACTTAGCCAAAGCGATTTTCGCAGCCATTGACAAAAATTACAGCCAAGAAGGGGTACAATTATACCACTACGCCAATGAGGGAACCATAAGTTGGTATGATTTCACACAAGCCATCATGGAGCTATCTGGTTCAACCTGTAAAGTTAATGCCATATTCACATCAGAATATCCTGCTAAAGCACCCAGGCCTGCCTATTCCGTATTTGATTTAAGCAAAACGCGCAAAGAATTAGGGCTTACCATTCCCTATTGGCGGAAAAGTTTAGCGCTAATTATCAGCAAGTTGCGTTGTTAATATTTTTTTTAGGCAAAAAAAGTCTATGATTAAAAAAAATAATGTATTTTTGCCCGCTCAAAAATAAGGAACAAAAAAAGTTCTTTGACAAAAGCAAAAAGCCGTTGTAGCTCAGTGGTAGAGTACATCCTTGGTAAGGATGGGGTCATGAGTTCAACTCTCATCAACGGCTCAATTTTAGAAAACATTTCAAGTAAAAATAATATTAATCATTAATTTATAGAAAAATGGCAAAAGAGAAATTTGAACGTACCAAACCCCACGTGAATGTGGGTACAATCGGTCACATCGACCATGGTAAAACGACCTTAACTGCTGCTATTACAACCGTATTGGCTGACCAAGGTCTTTCTGAATTGAGATCTTTCGATTCTATCGATAATGCTCCTGAAGAAAAAGAGCGTGGTATTACTATTAATACTTCACACATTGAATATCAAACTGCAACTCGTCACTATGCACACGTTGACTGTCCGGGTCACGCCGACTATGTGAAGAACATGGTAACTGGTGCTGCTCAGATGGATGGTGCTATCTTGGTTGTTGCTGCAACGGATGGTCCGATGCCTCAAACTCGTGAACACATCTTGTTAGCAAAACAGGTTGGTGTGCCAAGAATGGTTGTTTTTATGAATAAAGTTGACTTGGTTGACGACCCTGAATTGTTAGACCTCGTTGAAATGGAAATCCGTGACCTTCTTTCATTCTATGGTTTCGATGGCGACAATACTCCTGTCATCCGCGGTTCTGCTCTTGGTGGCTTGAATCTCGAACCGAAATGGGTTGAAAAAGTTATGGAACTTATGAACGCCGTTGATGAATGGATTCCACTTCCTCCACGTGACGTTGATAAAGATTTCTTGATGCCTGTTGAAGACGTATTCTCCATCACTGGTCGTGGTACCGTTGCTACAGGTCGTATCGAAACTGGTATCGTTCATACTTCTGACCCTGTTGATATCATCGGTATGGGTGCTGAAAAATTGAAATCAGTTGTTACGGGTGTTGAAATGTTCCGCAAAATCCTTGATGAAGGTGAAGCTGGTGATAACGTTGGTTTGTTACTCCGTGGTATTGACAAAGATGGAATCCGTCGTGGTATGGTTATCGCAAAACCGGGTTCCATCAAACCTCACAAACATTTCAAAGCTTCTGTTTACGTTTTGAAGAAAGAAGAAGGTGGTCGTCACACTCCATTTGGCAACAACTATCGTCCTCAATTCTATTTCCGTACAACGGACGTTACGGGTGCTATCACATTGCCTGCTGGCGTTGAAATGTGTATGCCTGGTGATAACGTAGAAATCGATGTTCAATTGCTTTCTGAAATCGCTTTGAACATGAACCTCCGTTTCGCTATCCGCGAAGGTGGTCGTACGGTTGGTGCTGGTCAGATTACTGAAATCCTCGACTAATACTAAATCTTACATATAATAAAAGGGCATTTGATATGCCCTTTTATTTACAGGGGAATAGTTTAAGGGCAGAATAGTGGTCTCCAAAACCATTGATGGGAGTTCGAATCTCTCTTCCCCTGCTAAAAAGAATCTACATTTCGTAGATTCTTTTTTTATATTATCCGATTATAACGCAAAAAGTCTCGGCCAATGACCGAGACTTTATATATCTATATGAAATTCATATTATCGTAATTCCTTCTCTATAACATTCTCAATACGGCTGTAGATATCAGAGGCCACATTAGCATTGTTCATGGTATAAATATGGATTCCATCGGCATCATTCGCCAAAAGTTCTAAAATCTGATTAACACTGTATGCCACCCCTATCTCATACATCGCCTTCTTATCGTCCTTAAAACGGTCAAATAAGACGCGCAAATCAAATGGAATGGAAGCACCTGCCATATTCATAATCTTGTTAAACATCGTGGCACTTGTCAACGGCATAATGCCCGGAATAATAGGCACCGTAATTCCCATTTTCTTGGCAACGCGCATCAGTCTGTAAAAATAGTTGTTGTCATAAAACAACTGCGTAATGAAGAATTTCGCACCCATATCCTGTTTGATCTTCATATTCACGAGATCATCGTAAAGACTACTACATTCAATATGGCCTTCCGGATAACAGGCGCCCGCCAAACAAAAATCATACTTCCTCTGCAAATACTCCATCAATTCGGAGGCATGCTTAAAGCTTTTC
>JAZUEE010000320.1:0-7350 GCA_045639985.1 Bacteroidales bacterium | reverse complement strand
CTGGTGATCTTTTGAGTTGATTCAATGGAACTGATGCGGGTTCGTATTTCCTTAAGGTTTCCCATAATTAATTTTCGTGTTTGGCTGCAATTTCGCTACAAGCGTTTTCGAGTTGTTTCATGACATCGTCGTCTATTTTGCCGGAACGTAGAATGTCTAAAACGTCCTGATGTTGTTCGTGCATGAAATGGATGAACTCGGTTTCGAAATTGCGGATGTTTGCGATTGGGATGTTTTGAAGCAGACCTTTAGAACCGCAGAAGATGATGGCGATTTGTTCTTCCACCTTATACGGAGTGTATTGGGGCTGCTTCAGGATTTCCACGTTGCGGGCACCTTTGTCGAGCACGTATTTGGTTGCAGCGTCCAAGTCGGAACCGAATTTGGCGAAAGATTCCATCTCGCGGTATTGGGCTTGGTCGAGTTTCAATGTGCCGGCCACTTTCTTCATGGACTTGATTTGGGCATTACCACCGACGCGGGATACGGAAATACCCACATTAATAGCGGGACGCACACCTGCGTTGAAGAGGGAGGTTTCCAAGAAGATCTGTCCGTCCGTAATAGAAATCACGTTGGTCGGAATATACGCGGAAACGTCTCCTGCCTGTGTCTCGATGATAGGAAGTGCGGTAAGGGAACCACCACCTTTAACTTTAGATTTGATGGATTCTGGCAAATCGTTCATGTTGGCTGCGATCTCATCGGATTCGATGATCTTAGCGGCTCTCTCCAATAGTCTGGAGTGCAGATAGAACACATCGCCGGGATATGCTTCACGCCCAGGGGGACGACGGAGCAACAAGGAAACTTCACGGTAGGCAACGGCCTGTTTGGAGAGATCGTCGTAGATGATCAGGGCGTTGCGTCCGGTGTCGCGGAAATATTCGCCGATGGCAGCACCTGCAAATGGAGCATAGAACTGCATAGCTGCTGCATCGGAAGCGGTTGCAGTCACCACGATGGTGTAAGGCATAGCACCTCTCTCGGTGAGTGTCTTTACCAATGCGGCAACGGAAGAACCTTTTTGTCCGACTGCTACATATATACAATAAACAGGATTGCCTTGTTCGTAAAATTCTTTCTGATTGATGATGGCATCAATAGCGATAGCCGTTTTTCCCGTCTGGCGGTCGCCGATGATCAACTCACGTTGGCCGCGGCCAATAGGAATCATGGCATCCACGGCTTTCAAACCGGTTTGAAGCGGTTCTTTCACGGGTTGGCGGAAAATGACACCGGGAGCTTTACGCTCAATGGGCATCTCATATAAGTCGCCTTCAATTCGGCCTTTACCGTCGATAGGCTCGCCCAACGTGTTAATGACACGTCCTAATAGGCCTTCGCCGACAGGAATGGAGGCGATTTTTCCAGTGCGTTTGCAGATATCACCTTCATTTAATGTCTTGGAATCGCCGAGAAGGACGACGCCGACGTTGTCTTCTTCCAAGTTTATGGCGATGCCAGTGATTGTTGGGCCAGTGTTGGTCTCAAAGGTGACCAATTCGCCAGATCGTGCGTTTCGCAGACCATAGACGCGGGCAATACCGTCACCTACAAGAAGGACGGTGCCAGTCTCTTCAACTTCAGCTGAAAGATCGAAATTCTGCAGTTGTTGACGCAGAATAGATGTTACTTCTGAGGGTTTTATTTCTGACATATAATTGTTGTTAGATTAAAAATTGACTTTATAAATGTTATGTGCAAATTCTTGCCTTAATTTGTTGATTTTGGATAGAATACTGTTGTCATAATAGAAATCTTCCATCTTGAGTGTGAATCCCCCAATGATTTCTGGAGAGATTACCTGATGCAACTCAAGAGTGTATTCTGTACCTGCGGTGAGAAAATGCTTTAATTTTTCCACTAATTCATCGCTGATAGGTTGTGCGCAGGTCAGCGTGATGACTTTGATTTTGTGGAACTCATTGTATAATTTGGTGAATTCCTCACAAATTGTCAACAACACAGGTTCGCGTTTCTTTCGGATGAGGACGTCGAAGAAAGAGAATGTGATGTTGTCTATGGCCTGCTGAAAGATATTGGCGAAAATGATGTGCTTTTTGGATGGAGCAATGACCGGACTGTTCAAGACAGACAACAATTCATTGTTCTCCTTGAGAGCAGCATGCATGGTGTCAAGACTGACATGCACAGACTCGAGTTGATTGCGCTCCTGGGCGAAATCAAATAGAGCTTTGGCATATCGACTGGCTAATTTTGAATTTTTCATCTATACAATAGTATTTAGAATTTTCTGCTGCCAGGTTTGATGAAAGGAAGACCTTGTTTGCATAAAGGACAATCGTCCACTTCCCAACTTTGAATGTCTAATTTGGTTGCACTGTAAATCGGGTAGGGGAATGCTCCGTTGCTGCGGTCGGCAAGACAAGCCACGCCAATTACTTCGGCACCGAAAGATTTCAAAACTTCGATGGTCTCAAGAGAGGACTTGCCGGTAGTGACGACGTCTTCGGAAATGATCAGCTTTTGTCCGGGCTTTACTTCAAAACCGCGACGCAACGTCATGACGTTGTCCACCCGCTCGGTGAAGATTGCAGGAACGCCCAATTGACGTCCTAACTCGTATGCGACGATAATGCCGCCCATGGCTGGTCCGACTACCATATCGATAGGAAGATCTTTAACTTGTTCGGTGATTTTGGCGATAACACGTTCTGCACGGTCTGGATATTGCAGCAGTTTCGCACATTGGCAATATCGGTCGCTGTGACGACCAGATGAAAGAAGGAAATGTCCTTCCAATAAAGCTTCGGATTGTTTGAGTTCGTCTATTACCATATTCATTGCTTAAAAAAATTCAAGGCGGCAAAGATACAAAAATTGCAGGTTTTTTTCACGGGAAAATGTCGAAAAAAAATATATCTTTGCGCTCTGAATTAAAAAAAAGAAAAGTATGAAATTTATTGTATCCCGTGATATCCTGTATCGTAATTTAAGCGCCATTAGTGGTGTGATGAGTTCCAACAACTCTATGCCGATTTTGGATAATGTTTTAGTGACTATTCAAGGAGAAAAACTCTTTCTGACCGCCTCTGATTTGGAATCTACCATGACAGCGGAGATTGATCTTGACAATGTGGAAGGCGAGGGCTGTGTGGCTGTCCCAGCCAAACTTCTTATTGAGACGTTGAAATTGATTCCCGAAACCCCCATCGTGTTCGTGATTGATGAAGTGTCTGGCGTTTTGAAGTTTACGGCAGCCAATGGCGTTTATGATGCTCCCTGCCACGATGGAAAAGAGTTCCCAAAAATTGTTGAAATCCAAAATCCGAGCTCTTTCGATATGGATGCTGTGGTTTTGCAACGTGCCATCAGCAAAACGATGTTTGCTACCAGTACGGATGAACTTCGTCCTGCCATGATGGGTGTCCTTTGTGAGCTTTCTAATGAAAATGTTACATTTGTGGCTACAGATGCTCATAAATTGGTCCGCTATAAAAACAGTAAAGTTAAAACAGCTGATTTTGCTTCCTTTATCCTTTCTAAGAAACCGATAGCTCATCTTAAAAATATCCTTTCCGGTGTAAACGAAAATGTTCATGTGGAATATTCTCAGGAAACACACCATATTCGTTTCTCTTTCGGCAATTTAGTCTTATATTCCTCTCTAAAAGAGGGTAAATTTCCGAATTATGAAGCAGTTATACCACAAAACAATCCGAATACGTTTGTCGTTTCTAAGGATGAGTTTTTGAAATCCATTCGACGCGTGGGGATTTATTCCAATCAATCCACATATCAGGTGAGAGTTTCCCTCTCCGAAGAAAAATCAAATATTACGGCGGAAGATATGGACTTCTCCAATAAGGCATCGGAAGATGTGACCGGTACGTTTACGGGTACGCCTATGAATATTGGATTTAATGCGAAGTTTTTGCGCGAAATGCTGGAAAACATGGATGCAGAACAGATTCGCTTGGAACTTTCCGAACCCAACCGCGCGGCTCTGATTATTCCGGAAGAACAATTTGACGAAAACGAAGATCTTCTTATGCTGATTATGCCTGTGATGCTGAACTCGTAAGCATCACGTCAACTTAAAATATAAGGAAGACCTGGTTGCCGCTGCCGCTTGGCGGGAGAGGAAAGTCCGGGCAACACAGAGCACCATACTTCCTAACGGGAAGGCATCTTCGGATGACAGATAGTGCCGCAGAAAAAATACCGCCCGCAAGGGTAAGGGTGAAAACGCGAGGTAAGAGCTCACGCGGCCGGCAGTGATGTCGGTTGGGGTAAACCTTATGGGTTGAAAGACCAAATAAACCGAGGCCTGAGGGCTGCTCGTCCGACTCGGAGGGTAGGTTGATTGAGACCTGCGGCGACGCAGGCCCTAGATAAATGGCAACCTAATACAGAACCCGGCTTATAAGTCTTCCTTGATTTACCGGATGCAATTTGCGTCCGGTTTTTTTGTGCCTACCAGTGTGGCTTGAAAGCATCTTCAATATGCTTGACACTTTGAATGCCTTCGTTTAGGATAACGGAAACAATGTCAAAACGCACTTCCTTCGTAATGCCTGTTTTGCTAATGTAGATGTTCGCAGCACGTATTAGATTGCGCTGCTTGGGCAATCCGACAAAATCTTCGGGCTCTCCAAAAAGATTGCTTTTGCGCGTTTTCACCTCTATGAAAAGAAGCATGTCTTCGTTGCTTGCAATGATGTCCACCTCCAAATGACCGACTCGCCAGTTCGTTTCTAAAATGGTATATCCAACAGATGTTAGATATTCCGAAGCCAATTGTTCGCCTTTTTGACCCTTTTCTTGATTCTCTGTTTGCATTTTTTAAGAATTAATTGTTAATTTTATACATGTGATAGTTTTGCATATAAGTTTCTATAAAATATAATTGTATATATGAAAATATAAAACTGTAATTTTCTATTATAACGATATATTAATAAAAATAGTATAAACTATTGTTGTATATTAAAATAATTTTATTTTTGCAGCTGTTAAATAGTAAGATATGACAGAGGCATTTTTGCATTATATATGGCGACATCGCCTGTTTGATTTTCTAAATGTTTGTACGACAAATCTTGATGCATTGGAAATTATCTTTCCTGGATACCATAATTCGGATGCCGGACCTGATTTTAAACAGGCCGTCATACGCATTGCGGATATAAAATGGGTTGGTGATGTGGAAATCCATGTGCGGAGTTCGGATTGGTATAGACATAAGCATCAATTGGATGAAAAATATAAGTCTGTAGTTTTGCATGTCGTTTACGAACACGATGTGGAAGTGGAACGAATCAAAGGAGAGAGTTATCCCACGTTGGAATTAAAGCAGTATATTCCTCAGCAAATGGTGGAACAATACAAAAATTTGGTAGAATCATTGGATATGCTTTCTTGTGAAAATTATTTGCCCAAAGTTTCATCTATTATTCAGCATTCTCAGGCATCAACAGTTGTGATGGAACGTTTGTTGAGAAAACAGGACGCAATTTTGGAAATTTTATCTCAATGTCAATATGATTGGAATGAAACTCTTTATCGACAGTTGGCTGAGAGTTTTGGCTTTAAAACAAATGCCATGGCTTTTGAATTATTGGCGAAAAGTCTGCCTTTGAAAATCCTATCCAAACATTCGGATTCCGCGTTGCAAATTAATGCGTTGGTCTTTGGGCAAGCAGGAATGCTTGAGGCCCCTCATGTGGACGCTTATTATGACAGTTTGAAATATGAGTACGATTATTTGCGTTATAAGTATCAATTGGATTCCATTGGAGTACATCATTGGAATCTTCTGCGCTTGCGCCCGCCAAATTTTCCATGTGTTCGTTTGGCTCAGTTTGCCGCGTTATTGTATCGCTTTTCTTCCGATTTGCTCTCGGTGTTTGTCAATCATCCATCCGTAGAATATTTGTCAGATATACTTTCTGTTGATGCGGACGATTATTGGAAAAATCATTATCATTTTGGAAAGGAAACATTGCTACCGCATAGTGTTTCGATGGGTTCAACGGCGATCAATCTGCTGATGATTAATACGGTGATACCGATTTTATTTGCTTTTCATCGTTTTGCGGGTAATGAGCATCTGTTGGAAGAAACGGTTCAAATGCTTGAAAAGTTGCCGTTTGAGGATAATAAGTTGACTCGTGTATATAAAAATACGCCGTTCCCTCAGAAAACGGCGTATGATTCACAGGCATTAATCGAACTTTTTGAGCACTATTGCAAAGAAAAACGATGCTTGGAGTGCAGTATAGGTGAGTATATTGTCAAATTGATAGGAACTATTTCTTGATGAAGGATTTTGTTACGAATCCATCGGAAGTCTCCATTCGAATAAAATATCGACCTGTTGCATAATTGGATACGTCAATTGAGGCATGCTTATCATTGATAGTTTTATTACGTAATAGCTGACCGTAAACATCGTAGATTGCAATGTTTTTGATGATTCGGTTGTCGTTTCTCACCATAATTATATGAGATGTTGGATTTGGATAAACTACGAAATCATCAATTGTGTATTCTTGAATTCCGTTATTAATAGTAAGGTGTAAGACCACAATGCTGTCGCAGCCGAGATCGTTTGTGAGAATAATGATATAATCTCCAGATTCACAATAACTTTCGTTGTTCCAAAGATAACAACTGTCGGAACAAATCATCGTAAATTCTGTTGTGTCACTATTTAAGATGGTCAGATGCAGCGTGTCAACCTGTGTGCAGCCGTGTGCGTCTTCGTGTTCGTAGGTGTATGTTCCGCTTGTGGTGAAGGTCGTTCCGTTCCAGATGTAGGAGCCGCACTCAGCCACGGTGTAGGACTGATGAGTGGGATTGTAGATAGTGAGGTGGAGCGTATCGACCTGCGTGCAACCGTTCGCGTCTTCGTGTTCGTAAGTGTATGTTCCGCTTGTGGTGAAGGTCGTTCCTTTCCAGGTGTAGGAGCCGCACTCAGCTACGGTGTAGGATTGATGGACAGGGTTGTAGATGTTGAGGTGCAGCGTGTCAACCTGCGTGCAACCGTTCGCGTCGTTGTGCTCGTAGGTGTATGTTCCGCTTGTGGTGAAGGTCGTTCCATTCCATGTGTAGGAGCCGCACTCTGCCACGGTGTAGGACTGATGAACTGGATTGTAGATGGTGAGGTGCAGCGTATCAACCTGCGTGCAACCATGTTCGTTGTTGTGCTCGAAGGTGTATGTTCCGCTTGCGGTGAAGGTCGTTCCATTCCAGGTGTAGGAGCCGCACTCAGCCACGGTGTATGCCTGGTGGACGGGGTTGTAAATGTTGAGGTGCAGCGTGTCAACCTGCGTGCAACCGTTCGCATCGTTGCGTTCGTAAGTGTAAGTTCCGCTTGCGGTG
>JAZUEE010000319.1:0-3492 GCA_045639985.1 Bacteroidales bacterium | reverse complement strand
TGATTTAATTTGAAATTTGATTCTTCGGGGTTTAGAAGATCCATATGAATGGTTTAAATTATTTTCTATGACGTTTTTTACGATCCAATTCTGCAGGTTCGATGGCCATGAAATCGCCGTGCAATTGTGCGGCAACGCCTTCCGTCTTGTGTTCTTCAGGATGATTGTCGCAGGTGTTCTCCACATAGTCCGTAGGTTCGGTGTACGTGGTGATGACACCTTCGTAGTTGCGCAAAATCACGCGATTCGGGCTTTGGGAAATCATATACTGCGGCATCACAGGAATCTTACCGCCACCGCCAGGAGCATCCACCACGAAAGTAGGAACGCAGAAACCGGAGGTATGACCGCGGAGACTTTCCATAATTTCAATACCTTTGGAAACCGGAGTACGGAAATGTTCGAGACCCATAGAGAGGTCGCATTGATAGATGTAGTACGGACGGACACGCATTTTGACGAGGTTGTGAACGAGGTCAAGCATGATTTTAGGATCATCGTTTACGCCGCGCAACAAAACGCTTTGGTTGCCCAATGGGATACCGGCATCCGCCAATCTTGCACAAGCAGCAGCAGACTCAGGAGTAACTTCATTGGAGTGGTTGAAGTGGGTATTGATCCAAATCGGATGGTATTTCTTCAACATATTGCAGAGTTCTGGTGTGATACGCTGCGGGCAAACCACCGGCGTACGGGTACCGAGACGAATGATTTCAACGTGAGGGATAGCTCTCAATCTTTTGATGATGGATTCGAGCATTTCGTCGCCAACCATCAAAGCGTCGCCACCGGAAAGGAGGACGTCGCGTACTTGCGGCGTGCGTGCGATATAGTCGATAGCGGCTTGGATACGATCCTGGGTGGATTCGCAGTCGTGTTGGCCGGCAAATCTTCTGCGTGTGCAATGACGGCAGTACATGGAGCACATATCGGTGATGAGGAAGAGAACTCTATCCGGATAACGATGGGTCAAACCAGGAACTGGGGAGTCTTCATCTTCGTGAAGCGGATCCAAAAGGTCGGCTGCGGATTGATGAACTTCGGCTGCGGTCGGGATAGCCTGACGACGAACTGGGCATTTCGGGTTGTTAGGATCAATCAAACTCAAGTAGTACGGGGTGATAGCCATACGGAGGGTTTGCAAGGATTTTGCAACGCCTTCTTCTTCTGCAGGCGTAAGTTTGATGTATTTTTTCAATTCATCCAAGGTCTCTACTCTATTGCGGACCTGCCATCTCCAATCGTTCCATTCAGCATCGGTAACGTTGGGAAATAATTCTTTTCTTCTGCTAGGCATATTGTATTGTTTTATTGTTGTAAAGTAAATTTATAGATTCTGATTTTGAGGGGTGCAAAGATACAAAAAATAGTAATGTGTTTGCAGATAACTTTGACGATGTTTCAGCATACCGACCATTGCTTTGGGTACAAATTTTTCGAACAGAAACGTTACAACACCCTCTTATTTTGAGAAATCCGGATAGAGCAGATATTTTTCTCTAACCGTCATAAAGGAGTCTAAGCCCGGCTGCCAACTTTGGCGGATTTCCTCAGCCGTTTTGCCCGCGGCAATCTGCATGCGCAGCTGGTCTGTACCTGCCAACTTGTCGAAGAAAGAAGCATTGGTGAAAAAATTTTCCTTGTTGGGATACAAACGATAGGCATTCAACAGGTAATCCAACTGCAACTGATTGTCGCCCTTGCGAAGACCCTCTTTTGCGATTTCCGTCAATTGGAATCCTTTACAGGTTTGGTTTTTGCAAGGGGGATTTTCAGAGACACCAGCTATGGGTTTCGGAGTAAACGTATAATCGCCTTCTTGGAATGTCGGAGAGCCATAAATTTCAAACGGTGTGGATGTGCCACGACCGATACTGATGTTCGTGCCTTCAAAAAAACACAACGAAGGATACAGGAAGATGGACTCTTCTGTTGGCAGATTAGGAGAAGGGGCCACGGGAAGTGCATATCTCGTATCGTGATTGTAGAATGCAATGGGAACAACCGTCAAGGCGCAATGAACGCCATTGGCCAGCCAACCTTCGCCATTAATCATCTGGGCATACTCCCCTATCGTCATGCCATATACAACCGGCACGGGATGCATACCCACGAAAGAACGGTACTTGGGTTCCAGCACCGGGCCATCTACAAAATAGCCATTGGGATTGGGGCGGTCCAGAACGACCACTTGCACATGGTTTTCAGCGGCGGCCTCCATCACATAGTGCAAAGTAGAGATGTAGGTGTAAAAACGGCAGCCCACATCTTGAAGGTCGAAAACGACGACATCCAAATCTTTCATCTGTTCAGGTTGGGGCTTTTTGTTGTTGCCATAAAGCGAAATGATGGGCAGTCCTGTTTTGGGATCCGTAGAAGAAGCGATATGGGCACCCGCCTCCGCTTTCCCGCGGAAGCCGTGTTCGGGGCAAAAAATCTTCACTACCTGAATGTGAAGAGACAGCAGCGTATCAACCAAATGGGTTTTGTCAACTAAGGAAGTTTGATTGGCGCATACGGCCACACGCTTGCCATGTAGCAAAGACAAATACTCATCCACCTGCCATGCTCCAGGATGTTGTGCCTTCAAGCTAATCGTGCAGCATAGTATCGCTAACACAAGCAAAAAATTCCGAATTCTGATTTTCATATCTAACTTCTCTTAAAACTTTATAACGTGCCAATGATTATTCAGTTCACTGATCACTGTCCACTATTCACCAAGCCACGGTATTGATAAAAAAAGAACTACCCGATGTTACTCGGGTAGTTCGGCTTATGTTAAAAAGACGGATTATTTTTGGATAACCATCTTCTTGGTTAACGAAGCATTATTGAAATAGAGTGTGTAATAATAAACACCTGCTGACAAGTTAGCCACATTGACATCCAAGAAATTATCACCCTCATTTGCCTCACAAGTATTCGTATAAAGCAATTGACCCATTGCAGAATAAATATTCAGTGTGGCTTTTCCTGATTCAGGGACATAATAACTAATTCGTGTAGTGGCAACATCTACAGGATTCGGTACATTTTGATAGAGATTCATGCCCTGACTGATTTCGTAGTTATCAACACCACTATTCGTACAAGAAATCACACGTTTCATATTGTTATTCGGATTCTTATCAAAATCAAGAATACCATAAACATTAAACTCAACCAAGCCCCTATCATAGAGTACGAAACCTTGTTCAAACGTATATTCTAATGTCTCATTAGGTTGCAGCACTCTATCAATATGTTCTGAAACAGTATCATGCCACATACCAACTTGCATAACACCGAGCAAATCAAATCCAGGGATGATGGAATTACCGTTATTACGAATTAAAACTTTCGGATAAATCGTATCACCTACAGACATACAAGGTTGTGTAACGTCTTCATCGCCATAAGGATATAGAATACTTACCACTTTCAAATCCGGCATACTCTGTTTGATGCCGATATCATCAATAGCAACATTCAATTTACCTTTAAGTTTTT
>JAZUEE010000318.1:0-12504 GCA_045639985.1 Bacteroidales bacterium | reverse complement strand
GGAAGCAGTATTACTGTTTATCCGCCCACTACTACAACCTATACGGTCACGGCGTCTGTCTCCGTTGGCGCGTGCGCCGCTTCCACATCAGAGTCTATCACCGTCAATGTGTATCCTGGATTTAATGCGGGGGCTATTTTGTCAAGTAGCGAAAATAGTACCGACACCATTTGTCTTAACAGCCCGGCACCTTCAATAGGAAGTCTTATCCCTGCTTCTGGAGGTTATGGGAATATACATTATCGTTGGTTGGTGAATGGGAATGTTATTGCTGGCGCAACGGAATCTACGGTTTCGTTGGGAACGACCTACAGTGGTGTGCCGGGTGTATATACCTTTACGCGTGAAGCCAAAGATGAGACCTGCGTGGAATGGACTACTTCGGACAATGAGTATGTCCTTGTAGTCAGCGACGTTCCCTCTGATGCCGTTGTGTTGACCGTTCCTGATGTTACGATTTGCAATGGCCAGTCTGCTTTGCTAACCGCTTCCGTCGAAGGGCAGTCGGCTGCCACGTGGGAATGGTTTTTGGGTACGGGCTCCGATATTCAACCCATAGACAATGCCACGGAGGCCGTCTATCGTACTCCCAACTTGTCGGCAACAACTAACTATACCGTTGTTGCAATCACAACTATCTCTACGGGAGGCATACATTGCTCTGCGAATGCTTCCAAAGAAGTTACGGTTACAGTTTTAAAACCTCAAGTCGCCATTGATAATATCCTTGCTCCTGAAAAAATCTGTAACGGCGAATCGGTTGAATTGAGCACCGTCCCAATAGGAACCGTTATCGGAGACCTTTCCTATCAATGGTATGTTGGCGAAGAGATGAACCCTGATATTCAGGCGGATCAGTCCTATTTTCAAACACCCTCACTCACATCCGACAGTTATTTTGTTGTGGTTGCCACGGCTGTTGTTTCAGAAGATGACATCTTCTGCACTGCCTCGGACACGCAGAATATTTTCATTGCGGTTCCCGAATCCTTAAAAATAGAAGTCGTTGGGACAAACGTCCTTTGCTACGGAGGTTTCTCGGGTGGCGCCACGGCAAACGTTACAGGAGGGTATCTTGATTATAATTATAAGTGGAGCAACGGCGACGAAACGGCGTCTATCTCCGACTTGGAAGCAGGCCTCTATACGGTTACGGTAACGGATACGAAAGGATGCGTGGGGGAGGGTAGTGTCGTCATTCAACAGCCTGCCTCGGAACTTCGGATAGAAACGATTTCTCGGACGGATGTGCTTTGCAAGGATGCCGATAATGGCTCTATTGCAGTTCGTGCGTATGGCGGTACGTTGGCTGCTGGTCACGAATATGTATATCATTGGAGTAATTCGGCAACAACGTCCATTATTGAGAATTTGGCTCCGGGACAGTATATCGTTACGGCTTTTGATGATAACAACTGTGAGGCCTTTGAGATGTTCACCATCAATGAACCCGAAGATTTAGACGTTACTGCTGAGGTGCATAATGTATCCTGTTATGGCCGGTCCGACGGCCGGGTGTATGCCTATGCCATAGGAGGTACTACTCCGTATGCGTATTTGTGGAGTGGAAATATGCTGTCTTCTAATCCTTATATAGAAGATATAAAGGGTGGAACGTATTCCTTGCTGGTTACAGATGGGAATGGCTGCTCGATTCTTAAAACGATTGCGGTACGTGAACCGGATTCGTTAAGCGTTCAAATAACGTCGGAAAAGGAGAGCTGCTATGGTGCGGATGGCAAAATCTCGGCCTTGGCAACGGGAGGGACGAGTTTCCAATTGGGCAATGAAAATCCCTATTATCTGTATAGTTGGTATCAGGAAATTGCATCTTCTGATTGGGTGTTTTTGGATAGCAATTTGACGGAAATGAATACGCTGAAGGCAGGCAACTATTTGGTTCGGGTAAAAGATGCGAACGGATGTGAAGCCAATGAGACGGTCGCTTTGCTGTTGGACAATCCTTTGAATATAAATAGTGAGATATCTTTTCGCCCCGTTATCTGTAATGGCGGCTCGTTTTCGGTTGTCCCGGAACGCGGTGTGGATGGCAACATCCCCGATGGAACACTTTATTCGTGGGCAGCTCCTGTCATTGAAGGTGTGTCGGGAACCGTTGCCGGTGTTGATCAATCTACCATACATGATGAAAATATTTACTATGCCGGACCGGAATCCGAAATTGATATTCCATACGTTGTCACCGCAAAATTTGGAAATATCTGCTCCAACTCTACGAATTTAGTGGTATCTGTAAATGTTTCCGTATATGGGAATATGAGCATTTCGCTGCCTAATGATACGGTTTGTCCGAATGTGGGTTCGCAAACGTTGACGGCTATGTTGGAGAATATGTCTCGTGATTATGATATTGTCTGGACGTTTGATGGAACATCCACCGAAAGGCATTATTCTTCTTCGGAAAAAAATCCGTCGTTTACAATTCAGATTCCCAATGACAATTGTGATGTGACGTATCCTTATACCGTGACTATCAAAGATGCCTTGAATTGCCAGAACTCAAAATCGGGCAATATTGTTGTTCGCATTCCCGATTGGGAAATTGGTATGGCTAATGTTTTTGAAACCGTTGCTTGCCCTTCGTTGGCGGTGGTGCCTTTCCCTCCTTTGGTGGTGGACGGTTGTGGCGATACGTTGGAAGCCCAGCCGGTTGGCTTCGACCCGAGGTCGATAGATCCTGTAATATGCCATGGAACCGTAGAATATACGTATCGTTATACGGCTTGTGACAATACCTCCCGCGATTGGACATATACGTACTATCTGAAAGATACGATAGTGCCCGTCTTGGAAGATTGTAGCGATTTGGATCAGACGTTAATTTCAGAGAATTGTACGTTTGTGGTCCCGGATTTTGAAAATGCTGTTTGGCCGAAAGCCACGGATAACTGCATGCTGGTCGAATACGTGCAATCTCCTGCACCAGGCACGATTGTGACGGAGAGCACGGATGTGACGGTCTATGTGAAAGATGCTTGCGACAACGAAAGCGAACGCCAGACCATCCATTTGTCTGTTCCGGCATCCTTGGCGTTGATAGAAATCACCAGTGAACATGTTGACGTGGCTTGCAAGGAAGATGCTTCTGGGAGTTTCCATCTGACAGCCGTGAATGGCAGGGAACCATATCTGTATTCTATGGGAGCCAATATGAATACGACTGGCGTTTTCAATCGTTTGGAAAGCGGCAAATATACGGTCGTTGTAAGTGATGCCAATGGTTGTAGCACTTCTGCAATAATTGAAATTCTTGAACCGGATGAAACATTGTCGGCTATCATTCCGGCGCCTTCGGCCATCTGTTTGGGTGATTCAAGTACGTTGTCCGTAATTGTGGAAGGAGGTCATGGCAAGTATCAGTTCCAATGGACGGAAAATGATGAAGCGGTTGTGATCGGTTCTGCAGATTCTATCCGTGTTGGTCCGGCGCGTACCACCTCCTATCGTGTGGTGGTTACTGATAGTAACGGGTGCTCCACCTCAGATAGTAAGACGCTTTTGGTTCATTCAGTGCCTGTGATTATGTTGAACGACAAGGATGGCGTTTGCCCAACGGTTGGTCAAACGGAACTGACAGGTGTTATTGTGTCTGAAACGGAAGCCCCTTACCGTTACGAGTGGGGTGGGGATATCGTGATTACTCCGAATGTCCTGTCTGGCGAGTTATCTACTTCGCATACAGTGTTGGCCTCTATCCCCGTGATTTCGGATACGGTATATCGAGTTTACGTTGAAGTGACGGACAACAATGCGTGTGGTAGCCGTGCGGAAGCCACGGTCTCTGTTAAGGAGGCCGCCTACGGTATGGATGACAAAACGGGTTATGTCCGATGCAACGGGGGCGCATTCAGCGTTATGCCTACGGGTGTGGAAATACCAGAAGGTACGCAATATGTTTGGAACGTGGACACTTCATTGTCTATTTCCGGATACAGTCATCAAACCACACCGACCAGTGCGCCTATCAGTCAGGCATTATACAACGATGATAGCACGTCACAGACGTTGTTGTACCATGTTGTGCCCATGACGGACGGATGTCCGGGCGACACGTTTCGTATTACGGTAGATGTGGAGCCAACGCCCACATTGACTTTGGATTGTCCGCAAGATGTCCACATAGATCTTGATTTTGGCGATTGTGACTTTTATGTGGATTCTTCCGTCATTGGCACGCCCTTCTGGCTTCATTCGTTGGAATGGAGTAATGTGGTACTCTCCAACGATATTCCTGCGGGTAATATCTTCCATGAAGGCGATAACCTTATTACTTGGAAATTGACGGACGAGTGTGGCAATTCCAAGACTTGCGAGCAACACGTAACCATTTCGTTGCCGGCTTGCCCGGATGCTGTTGACTACGAAGGCAACGTGTATCACAGCGTGCGCATCAACTGTGACTGCTGGACGCAGCGCAACTTGGAGTCCACGCTTTACAGCGATGGCAGTCCTATCCCAGGAGTTTACAACTACTATTCGGATCTTTATCCCAATACATCCGAGAATGTTCGAATCTTTGGCCGTCTTTATGATTGGCAATCCGCTATCAAAAATGGAGTGGAGGATAATTGGGGGCACATTCAAGGTATTTGCCCTAAAGGATGGTATTTGCCTACGGCGGAACAATATAGAGCTTTGAATGCTTTTGGTGCGTCGGCGCTCAAATCTCCTCTCTATTGGATTGACGGGGGTGGCGACAACAGTACCGGGTTTACTTCATTGCCGGGAGGATATTATGATGGTTCTATTGGAAGATATTTGAACCTGATGGGCGAGGCATGTTACTGGTCTGCCTGGAAATCCAACGGACAATGGAATGCAGCCGCATACTCTATTCAGCATAGTTGCGACGAAGTAATTGAAATAGAAACAAGAGCTGGATTGGGGTACAGCGTGCGTTGTATAAAGGAAATCGGAAATTGAGAGATTTACAAGGGAAGGTGATTAAAGTGTCATAGTCACCTTCTCTCCTTTTTCAGTAGCTTCTTCTTTGATGTCCGAGCACAAACCTTGTATGATGGATAGGGACAGCTCGTCAAGATCAGGACGTTCCATAATGGTTCCAAAGAATCCTTCCTGTTCAAATTCCATAATCAAAGAGTGTTTGGCTTGGACGTAATTGATACTGATATGAACAGGGGCGTTCATAGGTAGAATCTTGGTCAGCATTTCTTCCATGAAAAGTTGTATCGTGATGTATTTCTTGTCCAAAGAATATTTTTGGCAGAACATTTGGATGGAACTGTTCATTTCGTAAAGGTCGTAATCGCGACTGGTCACGTGGAAGGTCAGGCAGCGCATCTTGTTGACGAAAACGCGGGTTTCATAATGTTGTGGATGTTCGAAAATCTGTTCAGGAGTTCCATCTTCCAAGATTATGCCGTTGTCCATGAAGAAGATTCTATTGCTCACATCGCGGGCGAGGTCCATCTCGTGCGTGACGATGACCATGGTCATGCCCTTTTGGGCCAATCGTTTGATGACGCTGGTTACTTCAACCACCATGGCTGGGTCTAAGGCGGAGGTTGGCTCGTCTAATAGCATGAGGTCCGGATTTACGGCCATAGATCTGGCAATAGCCACACGCTGTTTCTGCCCGCCGGAAAGTTCAGATGGCATCATATAGGCTTTCTCAGCCAAACCCACCATGCGGAGCATTTCCATGGCTTTTGCGTCGGCATTTGTCTTGGCTATCCCTAAAATCTCAACAGGACCGAATGCCACGTTGTCCAATGCGTTTAAGTGCTCAAACAGATTGAAGGTTTGGAATACCATCCCCATTTTCTGTCTGATCTTGTTGATATTCGTTTTCTTGTCCAATACGTTAATACCATCCAATAGGATAGAACCGGAATCTGGAATCTCAAGTCTGTTGAGGCATCGTAAAAAAGTACTTTTCCCAGATCCTGATGGGCCGATAATGGATACGACTTCGCCTCTGTTGATGTGGCAGCTCACGTCACGAAGAACAGAGATCTTCTTTCCATTTGAGGTGTAGGTCTTTTGTAAATTTGATATATCTAACATGTTGATTAGGAATTGGATAGAAAACGATCCAATATCAAATTGAGGATCAATGCGATAATAATATATACGATGGATACCATGATTAGCGGGAAAAATGCATCGAAGGTTCTACTACGGATGATGTCGCCCATTTTGGTAAGATCTTGGATGGCGACATAACCGACGATAGAGGTGTTTTTAATAAGGGCGTTGATTTCATTCTTGTATTGGGGGAGAATCTTTTTCAATGCCTGAGGAAAAACTATTTTTTTGAAACATTTGAAATTGCTCAAGCCCAAGGCACATCCCGCCTCAATTTGCCCTTTATCAACGCTGTTAATATTATGTCGGAATATTTCACTAAGGTTGGAACCTGTGTTCAATGAGAATGCGAATATGGCCACTTGGGTCGCTGTTAAGGGAAAGTCAACCAAGACGATGTAAAACATGATCATCAGGACGACAAGAACAGGAACGCTGTGCATAAAACCGTTGAACCCTCTGGCTATTAAGCGCAGAGCGGGGGCTTTGTGCATGCGCAAAAAGCATAATAGCGTTCCTATGAGCGTTCCGAAAATCAATGACCAAAAAGAGATAATCAAGGTTTCTTCCAAACCGTGGACGAGCATTTTCCAACGATTTTCCAAAATCAAATTGGACTGGAATTTGGCTCTCCATTCACTCTTTGAAAGGTTTGCGTATTTCACAGTGTCGTTTATCCGGCAGATGCAAACTTCAGGAGTGAAGAAATAGGGCTTGGAAAAGAGAACTTTTCTGGATCTTTCGTCTGAGATGAACAAATGCCCGGCGGCGATGTCTGCCTTGCCTTTGGCAACCGCCGTTATCAAGGCGGAAAAATCATAATCGGAAATATGGATGGGACGTCCTACATATTGACCAAATAGCATCAGGATTTCGATTTCCCATCCGTACCAACGTCCGTTTTTGTAGAAGGAGTAAGGAACGCCAGAACCAAAAGTCGCAACTTCGATGGGCTCGCCTGATAATTCTGGGAAAACGGGCATCTCAACCGTGTCGATGTTGTTTGAAATCCAGCGTGCCTCTATGGAATCATACTTCTTACAATTGACAATTGAATCGAAGAAGTCATTGTATTGTTCACATAATTTTGTCTGATTTTTATTGAAAGCAAAGGCAACGGACCCGCCCAAATCGTAGGACTCAAATTGGATTTTAAGATTTCGTTCCTCTAAATTCGTGGAGCGAATGTCTGTTTTGTCAATGGAGGCGAATTCGGCCCTCCCGCTTTCTACAACGGCCAACACTTCTGAAGGCGTGCGCATACGCATAATCTCAGCATGAGGAAGGAATCTGGTGAGAATGAAATCGGAAGCGGATCCCAATGTGACAGCGACAGAATGGTTGTCCAAATCCTGCCATTTCACAATCTCTTCATTCTGAGTAGATGAATTGCGAGAGATTCTTCTATGACTATAGATGGATATGGCTATTAATGCACAAATTAGGATAATCAGTGCTCCAATGAATAGTTTGTATCTTTTCAAATTGCTGCTCATTTTTTAGAGGGCGCAAAGATACAAAATTGCATTCAAAATGTAAAAAAAAATCCGCACATAAATTTGTGCGGATTTTTTGTGTTATCATATTGTAGAGACGGTGCACTGCACCGTCTCTACATGGATTGTAATTAATACAGGAAGCTCAAGAGAATACCTGCAGCGACGGCACTACCGATGACGCCGGCCACGTTCGGGCCCATAGCGTGCATCAACAGGAAGTTGGTGCGGTCGTACTTGAGGCCTTCCACGTAGGAAACGCGGGCTGCATCAGGAACGGCGGATACACCAGCGTTACCGATGAGCGGGTTAATCTTGTTACCTTCTTTCAGGAAGAGGTTGAGGAACTTCACGAAGAGTACACCACAAGCTGTTGCGACTACGAAGGAGAATGCACCCAAAACGAAGATGAGGATGGACTTCGGAGTCAGGAAGTTGGTGGCTTGTGTGGAAGCACCCACGGTCAAACCGATGAGGATGGTCACGATGTCAATCAGCGGACCTGAAGCGGTGTTGGCCAGACGTTTGGTCACGCCGCATTCCTTCAACAGGTTACCGAAGAACAGCATACCGAGCAGTGGCAGGCCGGACGGGACGAGGAAGGCGGTCAGCAGGATACAGAACAACGGGAAGAGCACTTTTTCTCTCTTGGAGACGGCTCTTGGCGGACGCATACGGATGAGGCGGTCCTTGTCGTTGGTGAACAGGCGCATAATTGGCGGTTGAATCACCGGGACCAAAGCCATATAGGAGTAAGCGGACACGGCGATGGCACCCATCAAACTCGGAGCCAACTTAGAGGAAAGGAAGATGGCGGTCGGACCGTCAGCACCACCGATGATACCGATAGCACCGGCTTCTTGCGGGGTGAAGCCCAACAGCAATGCGCACATATAGGCGGCGAAGATACCGGCCTGGGCAGCCGCGCCAATCAAAATCAGTTTGGGGTTGGATATCAATGCCGAGAAATCCGTCATGGCACCGATACCAAGGAAGATCAGTGGCGGGTAGAAACCCTTGATGACGCCGAAGTACAGGTAGTTCAGCACGGCGCCGTTCTCGTACACACCGATTTGCAGACCGTCGGTAAACGGGATGTTACCGATAATCATACCAAACCCGATGGGCACGAGCAGCATCGGTTCGAATTCTTTAATCACACCCAAGGCGATAAAGAACAAGCCGACACAAATCATTATAATATGGCCCCACGTGCAGTTTCCGAAACCGGAGTATCCGAAAAACTGGATGATGCCTTCTTTAAAAAATTCAAACATGTCTTAATAATTTAGTTATTGAACTTGTTGATTGGGTTGTGATTATTCAAAGACAACGAGGACATCGCCTTCCATAACGGAGTCGCTGCGGTGAACTCTGACTTCTTTGATCACGCCGTCCTTTTCAGCATCGATGTTGTTTTCCATCTTCATAGCTTCGAGGAGGAAGAGGCGTTGTCCGGCCTTCACTGCGTCACCTTCTTTGCAGAAGATGTCGAGGATGGTGCCTGGCAGCGGTGATTTGAGGGTGGCGCCGGAAGCGGTGGCTGCGGCGGGAGCGCTCTTCACGTTTGCGGTGGCAGCGGCAGGAGCGGCGGCCTTGTTGGTGTTGGCGCTAACCTTTACCACGGGTTTCACCTTCACCGGCTGTTTGATCTCCATGTCCATTTCCACGTTGTAGGGAGTGCCGTTCACTTCAACATTCACGGCGTTGTTCTCGAGGTCTCCCACTTCTACGGAATACTTGTTTCCGTTTATCGTAAATTTATAGTTTTTCATACTTCAAAATCTTTTTAATGAATTATTTTCTTAATCTCGGAGTCTTCTTCATCGTAAGTTCCTTTTGAGCCCAAGGAGAATAGTGGGCGGAAGGCATATCGATGGTGATGATTTCACTCTCTTCATCGTGCATGCTGTTGAAATGCAGGTGGAGAGCCATTGCGATGGCAGCAGCCTCTTCGCCGGTGATTTGATTGTCATCCTTTTCTGCAGCAGGAGTTGCGGCAACTGCGGATTTTGTTTCTTCAGCCGGAGCATTCTTGACGGCATTGCGCGCAGCAATCTTCTTGGTGGCATAGCCGAAGAGTTTCAGCATCAGGTAAATGACAATCAAGGCGACAAACACTACGGAAATGGAAATAACAGCCAAACCGATACCATACGGGTCATCTCTCTTCAGTTTTTCCTGTTTGGAAATGGTCACTTTGGTTTCGTTGGTGGAACCGGGAGTGAATTGGTCCATCATTTGGGCCTCTTCCACGATACCGTCGTGAGCAAGACCGTATGACATAGCAGTATCCATCAATTGCTGCTTAGGGTAAACCATCAAGTCGATAAGGTCCTTACCGTCTGAGGAAATCAAAGCAATGTAGCTGGATTTGGAAGTACGAGGGTCGAAATTGACGTGGAAAGTACCGTAGAGTGGCTGCGCATCCAGGTAGAACACAGCGAAGGAGCGTTGCTGCATAGCCGTATTCACATCTGTTTTTGGGATACGATACCAATGCTCGGGAATACCGTTTTTCTTAACGGAAGCCAAACCGGTGGTGTCATCGGTGAGATAGCAGCCGGCGAGGTTCACTGTGTTGTATGCGGTATTGAAAATTTCCACCCAAGGCACGTGGCGACCATATTCGTCGTCAAAGTTGTCTGTATTTTTAATAAAGATTTCGTTGAAGCGCAAATCGCGGACGGACTGACCGAAGGTCGAACCCGTGACGAGCAGAGCCACCAACAAAACCAGTATCTTGTTTAAATATTTCATAATTCTCTATCAGTTTTGTAGATAATAGATTACAATGGGAGATTGTCGTGTTTCTTAGCGGGGTTCTCGAGACGTTTGTTCTTGAGGGATTCGAGGGCGCGGATGACTCTGAAACGGGTGTTGCGCGGTTCGATAACGTCGTCGATGTAGCCGTATTGGGCAGCCACATACGGGTTGGAGAACTTGTTGCGGTAGTCTTCGACTTTTTCGTTGAGGAAGGCAGCTTTCTCTTCGGGGTTCTCGATTTTCTTCATCTGGGAGCCGTAGAGGATTTCAGCTGCGCCGCTGCCGCCCATAACTGCGATTTCTGCGGTCGGCCAAGCGTAGTTGATATCGCCGCGGAGGTGTTTGGAGCTCATCACGCAGTAAGCACCGCCGTAGTCTTTACGAAGGATGACGGTAACTTTGGGAACGGTGCATTCGCCGTAAGCGTAGAGCAATTTAGCGCCGTGGAGGATGATGCCGCCGTATTCTTGGCCAGTGCCAGGTAAGAAACCGGGAACGTCAACCAACGTCACCAATGGGATGTTGAAAGCGTCGCAGAAACGGACGAAGCGAGCACCCTTGCGGGAAGCGTTGATGTCGAGCACGCCGGCGAGGTATTTCGGCTGGTTGGCCACAATACCCACGGACATACCGTTGAAACGGGCGAAACCGATAACGATATTCGGTGCGTAAAGCGGTTGGATTTCGAGGAACTTGCCATCATCAACAATGCCGCTGATAACGTCTTTCACGTCGTATGGCATATTGGGATTGTCGGGGATGATGGAGTTGAGGGTGTCTTCCAAGCGGTTGATAGGATCTTCGGTTGCTTCGAAAGGCGGTTCTTCCATATTGTTGGAAGGAATGTAGCTGATGAGTTCGCGGAGCATTGCGATACCCTCTTCTTCATTTTCAACCGCGAAGTGTGCCACGCCGGATTTCTTGGAGTGGACGGATGCGCCGCCGAGGTCTTCGGTGGTGACGTCTTCGTTGGTCACCGTCTTAACGACTTTCGGGCCGGTCACGAACATATAGCTGGTGTTTTTGGTCATCATAATGAAGTCGGTGAGGGCCGGGGAATAGACGGCACCGCCGGCACAAGGACCGAAGATGGCGGAGATTTGCGGAATCACGCCAGAGGCGAGGATGTTGCGTTGGAAGATTTCAGCGTAGCCTGCCAAGCTGTTGACGCCCTCTTGGATACGAGCCCCACCGGAGTCGTTGAAGCCGATAACGGGAGCGCCGACCTTCATGGCCTGATCCATCACCTTGCAAATTTTCTGTGCGAATGTTTCGGAGAGGGAGCCGCCGAAAACGGTGAAATCTTGGGAGAAAACGTAAACCAGACGACCGTTGACGGTACCATAACCGGTAACGACGCCGTCGGAGAGGAATTTCTTTTCTTCCAAACCGAAGTTCTGGCAGCGGTGTTGTACGAACATATCGAATTCTTCGAAGCTACCTTCGTCGAGGAACATCAGGATGCGTTCGCGAGCTGAGTATTTACCTTTAGCGTGTTGCTTGTCAATACTCTCCTGACCTCCGCCCAAACGAGCTTTTTCGCGCAACGCGAGCAACTCGTTAATCTTGTCTTGCATTGTCATAAATAATTGATATTTAAAGATTTATAATTAAATTTGCGTGTTAAAATTACACATATCGTTTGAAAGCGCGAAAGTAAAAAAAAAATCGGTACTTGCAAACAGTAAAATGTTCATTACGGAGAGAGGGGATGGAAAGGCGGGTAGCGGGTGGAAAAATTAAAAAAATCACTGTCTGAAAATTTACTGACACAAGTTGTCAGCAGAGTTTTCGTTCTTTGCTGGCGGAAAAAAATCGGAGAAATATATGTTGAAATATTTTATTTTTGCAAACACTTTGGTAAAACAAATTTGAAAAGATATGACCGAGAAACAAGATGTGAATATTTAATTATAAACTTATCTAATGGACAACGAACAAAACATCATTATTTACAACTCCGACGATGGCAAAGCTAAGGTTGCTTTGATGGCTCGTGACGGCAAAATCTGGCTTAATCAGAATCAGATGGCGGAACTTTTTGCCACCTCTAAACAAATAGTAAGCCATCACATAGTTAATATACTGAAAGAAGGCGAGTTAAGCACAGATTCAGTTGTCAAATATTATTTGACAACTGCTTCAGATGGCAAACTATACAATATTGTATTCT
>JAZUEE010000317.1:0-4703 GCA_045639985.1 Bacteroidales bacterium | reverse complement strand
AATATCAAGGGATGGTGGCGACACTGTCCCTTTCTTGTAATTTATTGCATGGAAATGTTTGCAAAAATATTATTTTTGCGCTTCGAAAACAAAATGGTTTTTATCTAATTAAATCGTGTAATAACAAAATCAAACGATTATGAAAATTTTACATCTCTCCGATTTACATTTGGGGAAGCGTGTGAATGGCTTCTCCATGCTTGATGATCAGAAATACATTCTGAATCAAATTCTTGACATTACATACGAACAAAAACCGCAGGCCGTGGTCATTGCGGGCGACGTTTATGACAAGTCCGTACCATCCGCGGAGGCCGTGGAACTGCTGGACGAGTTTCTCTGCAAACTCGCCACTCGTGATTGGCAGGTCTTTGTGGTTAGCGGCAACCACGATTCTGCCGAGCGGTTGGCATTTGCCTCCCGTCTTATCGAAAACAGCGGGGTGCATATTGCCCGCGTGTATGATGGCAACGTGCAATCCGTGACGCTGAACGATGAATATGGCCCCGTTCATTTCTACATGATGCCGTTTGTAAAGCCCATTCACGTGAAGACCTGCTTCCCCGATGAAGTTGTAGAAAGTTACACGGATGCGCTGACTGTTGCCGTCAAGCAGATGAAGGTTCAGGAAGCCGAACGCAACATTTTAGTGGCTCATCAGTTTGTGACAGGCACGAAAGGCGTGGACGGCATTGCCCGCTCCGAATCGGAAGACGTTTCCGTGGGCGGCCTCGACAATGTCGATGCATCCGCCTTTGCTCCATTCGATTATGTGGCGCTCGGCCATATCCATGGGCCGCAGTTCATTGACGGGCACAAGCATATCCGCTATTGTGGCACACCGCTGAAATATTCTTTTTCGGAAGCAAACCACGAAAAATCCATTACGGTAGTGGAAATGGGCAGAAAAGGAGACCTCGACATTTCCACAATTCCCTTAAATCCGTTGCACGATATGCGTAAAATTCGCGGAACCTACGAGGAACTTGTAGATAGGAAGAACTACATCAACACGCCCGTGGAAGATTATCTGCATGTTACCCTCACCAACGAACAGGACGTAATTGACGCTATCGGGAAGCTGCGCACCATCTACCCAAACATCATGCAGCTGGAGTATGACAACGCCAGAACACGTGCTATGGTCAATCCGATAACCGCCGCCAATGTGGAGAAGTTGCCGGGCGAACTGTTTGCGGAATTTTTCCAACAGACAAACGGCTGTGAGATGAGTGGCGAACAAAAAGAATTCATGAACAACATTATAAACAAAATCTGGAAATAAACTATGAGACCAATTCAATTAACTCTGTCGGCATTCGGCTCTTACGTGAAAGAGACCACCATTGATTTTTCCAAATTCGGCGAAAGCGGACTGTACCTGATTTCAGGGGACACAGGTGCCGGAAAGACTATGATTTTTGATGCTATCACTTTTGCGCTGTATGGTGAAGCCAGCGGCCATATCCGCAAACCTTCGGATTTGCGCTCTGACTTCGCGAAGCCCGAGGACAAAACCTTCGTCAGACTGACATTCGCGGTGGGAGAACGGAAATATACGGTGGAACGCAACCCCGCATACGAGCGTGCCTCCAAACGCGGTGGCGGCACGACTACCGAAGATGCATCGGCCATATTGACATTCGATGATGGCTCCACGCCCATTACCAAGGAAAAGGAGGTTACAAGCAAAATTGTCGAAATCCTCAACCTCGACAAAATGCAGTTTTCACAAATCGAAATGATTTCCCAAGGTGACTTTCGCGAATTATTGAGCGCCTCCACGGAAACACGCATTGCCATCTTTCGCAAATTGTTCAATACGGGGCTTTATGACAAATTACAAAAGACACTTTTTGATGAAGCAAAACTATGCGGAACGCTTTGCACTAAAATACAAAGCGAGCGCACAAACGCTTTGAATCGGCTGACTTGCTCGGCGGATGATCCTGCCGCGGCAGAATTGAGCACGTTGCAGCAAAACGACATAGTCGTTGAAGACGAAGCCTTTCAACTGATAGAACAGATTATCAGACACGACCAGGAATCAGACATAAAAATCCAAGACGAGCTGACCACTGTCGGCAAACGTCTGATGGAAATTCCACAATTGTTAGATAAGGCCGTAATGCAGAACCAATTGGCTGACACTGCAAAAGATTTGAAAACGAAAAAAGACCAACTGCAACCTTTGGAGAATGCTTTCAATGTGGAATTTGCCAAACAATCTCAAATTGAGGAAAAGAACAAGGCCATTGGTGCTATTGACAAAGAAATGTCAGACTATGATGCGTTGGATAAGAAACTGGCCGAAAAGGAATTGTTGGCATCAAAAATATTGAAAACACCTGAGACGATTTCTGCCAGAGAAGCAGCTAATGAGAAACTGAAGGATGAAATTTCCGACTTGAAAAAAGAGCAGACATCTTTATCCAATGCCGGAGCACAAAAAGCCACCTTGGAGGCCCAGCAACAAACACTAACCGTAGAAAAAAAGAATCTCTCCGATTTGCAAAACAAGTTGGGAAGCCTTCAAACAGCTTGCAATCAATATCGTACGGCATTGAATAACACAATAGCTTCCTTTAACGCCCTAACCGCAAAAAAGGATGCGTACGAACAGATGCAGTTGGCTTTTGTCTGTGAACAGGCCGGCATTATGGCGGAAACTTTGGAAGAAGGACAACCTTGCCCGGTGTGCGGTTCCACACACCATCCGCAAAAAGCCGTGAAATCCGCTACCGCTCCTACGGAGGCCGCCGTTAAAGCAGCCAAAACCGAAATGGATAAAGCGCAAGAAGAATATGAACGTAAGAATAGCATCTCCAGTCCGATGTTGGGCAATATCAATACGATGACGGAGACAGTTAAAGCAGACATCAACGTTTTGGTCGGGGAGTGCGAAATCAAAGAGGCACCCGAACAAATTAAGACCAAGATAGCTGCCATTGACGCGTCTTTGAATCAGGTGGCAATGTCTATTAATAAGGAAATTGCCAATATTTCACGAAAGGAAACATTGGACAAGGGCATTCCAACTTTGGAAGAAAAGTTCTCTAAAGAAATATTGGAAATTGGCAAGCTCAAAGAAGGACTTGCCTCTGACAAGGCGGCTTTGACCGGTTTGGAAAATGAGTGCAAAGAACTATCTTCGAAACTTTCGTTCAGCACAAAACTGAAAGCCCAAAACGCTTGTCAGTCGCTGATGAATGAAGTTGCCAAACTAAAGGCCGATTATGATACGGCGGATAAGAATCTCAAACAATGCAAAGAGACTATTTCCAGTTTGCAAGCCAAGATGGAAACGCTGTCAGAACAACTCAAGGATTGTCCTGTCATTGACAAGCAGGTCATTGAGCAGGAACAAAAAGCATTGCAGGAACAAAGTAAGGTGTTGAGCCTAAAAGCCAAAGAATTAGCTGCTCGTAAAGGCGTTAATGAAAATGCGCTGAAGGAAATCAAGGCCAAATCGGAAGAATTGGCGACACAAGCACAACGTAGAATGTGGATTCAGCAACTTTCAGATACGGCTTCCGGTGTTATGAAAGGGAAGGAGAAAATCAATTTGGAGACGTATGTGCAGATGGCCTATCTTGACCGCGTGGTGGCATACGCCAACAGTCGCTATATGTCCATGTCGGGCGGCCAGTACGAACTGAAGCGTTCAGAGGAAGCCGCCAACAAGCGATCCAAAAGTGGTTTGGACTTGAATGTGTTAGACCATTACACGGGCAAGGAACGTGGGGTGAACAGCTTGTCTGGTGGCGAAGCATTCATCGCGTCTCTGTCGTTGGCGCTTGGCCTCAGCGACATGGTGCAGGCCTCTTCCGGCGGCATCCGCCTTGACAGTCTCTTTGTGGATGAAGGGTTCGGTTCCCTTGATCCTGAAGTGCTCCAAATGGCTTTGAAGATGCTGAAGAACCTAACGGAAGGAAACCGTTTGATAGGATTAATTTCGCATATTGATGATCTTGAAAAGAGCATTGATAAGAAGATTGTGGTCACAAAGGATAAGGTTGAAGGCAGTAGGGCTGCCGTTATCAGTTAATCACAAGCTATCCATGATGTTTTATCGTTTGGAAATTAGACAATTAAAAAAGTCACAACCACATTTTTAACTATCTTAGCCGCCTCTAAATATTTATTATGAAAAAAACACTTATCGCATTCATTCTCGCAACCACCTTCCTCTCCGTTTCCGCACAGGACAGTCTGCAGGCACGTCAGTACATCCGTGACCTTACATCGCCCGCCATGCACGGCCGTGGCTATGCCTACAATGGAGATAGTATCGCCGCCGAATACATCCGCGAACAGTTTAAGAAGATTGGAGCAGAACCTTTTATCGAAAATTATTTTCACCACTACGATTTTGATGTGTATGCGATGGAAGGTCCGGTGCAGGCAATCCTCAATGGACGCAAACTCAAGGCCTGGGACGATTTCGCTTTAGCTCCGATATCCCATACGGCTCATGAATCTTTCACGGTACTGTCCATCTCGACCTCAACACTGCTGGATAAGGAAGCCCTGCGTAAGTTCTGTGACAAACATGCCAAAGTCCTTGATCATAGTTTGCTTTATGTGGATTTGACGAAATGTGACAATAAAGACGAAGTTCAAAAAATTCAGGGCATCATGATGCGCTTTGCGGTAAACAATGGAGCTCTGCCGTTCAGAGGGCTCGTTGCCGGCGTGAAGGA